>NZ_JBOFKN010000154.1:0-35714 GCF_051657365.1 Paraclostridium sp. | reverse complement strand
TTGTAATTAATTTTATTATTTTTTTTGTAAGTATATATTTTTTTAATATGATCCAAAACATTTATAAAAATAAGAAATATTATTTGTATTTTATATTAAGTACTATAATTAATTTGTTGATAATAGTAGTTATAAATAAGTCATATACAGATATAAGTAATTTATATGACATGGCAGTTAAAAATAAGGTTGATTTTTATGCTGTTTCAGACATACTTATATTTTTAGTTACTGTAAAAGATACGTTTCCTTATCTTTTATGTATAGTAAATATATTATTAATATCTATACTTATAAATTCAATAAAATCAGAAAA
Source organism: Paraclostridium sp. (assembly GCF_051657365.1). Taxonomy (NCBI): domain Bacteria; kingdom Bacillati; phylum Bacillota; class Clostridia; order Peptostreptococcales; family Peptostreptococcaceae; genus Paraclostridium; species Paraclostridium sp. The sequence goes on along the minus strand of NZ_JBOFKN010000154.1, from coordinate 35,398 downwards.
AGAAAAAACTAAAATGGAGAGTTAAAAATTAAGGATAGTGATTATAAATTTGTAGCGACTATTCATATACCAGTTGAGTAAAAATTTAATGGAAATATTCATTTAATATGCTAGTTGTCGGTGAAAAAATACCACTTGTCGGACTTATATTGAATCAAAATTTTATAAATGTTACCTTTGATACAAAGAAGGTAGCATTTTTTTATACAAGGATCTAATATAAGAAAGAGAGGTAAAGTATTGACTATATTTAAACTAGCAACATCTTATGTGAAAAAACAAAAAGGAAAGACAATAGCACTATTATCATGTATAGTTCTTGCTGTTATGCTTATTTTTTCTATGATTGTAATCAGAGACTCTGGATATGATTCTCAAATAAGAGAGGCAAAGGATTTACATGGTAACTATCATGTAACGTTTGATGATATTGATAAGGACAAAGTACAAAAATTTACAAATGAAAAATATATATCAAAGTTAAATACTTCAAAAGAACTATGTGAAATAGTAGATAAAAAAAGTGGTGTTAAGCTTGATTTAAATTCATTTGATAAAGGATTTATAGATTCTATTGGATATAATCTAGATGGAAGAGAACCTACAAAAGACGGAGAAATAGTAATAGAAAAAGAAGCTGCAAATCAGATGGGGATATCTGATCCATTAAATAAAAATTTAGATTTAATGCTTTTAAATAAGTATTGTAATGACAATGGGATTAATCATGTAGACAGTGCTAATAAAACATTTAAAATAGTTGGTTTGATAGAAAAACCAGATAAATATTATGAGACATCTAGTTATGGTTATACATTTCGAGCTTTTGTGGATAATGACTCGAAGTTACCAATAAAAGTAAAAGATACATACACTGGAACGATATATCTTAAGTCAGAAAAAAATGTATCTCAATTTCTATCTAATATGAGAAAAAAACTAGATGTTAGTTATAATTTATATGAAAATGCACAGGTGGATTTAGCAAAGCATTTCAAAGAAACTTCAAAATTTAGCAGAGAAAATATAATTAACTTAGCTATTTTAATTATTGTATCAACTATTATAATATACAACATCTTCAATATTGTTTTCCAAGATATGACGAGTCAAATAGGTCTTATGAGATCTATTGGGATGTCAAATAAAAAAGTAAAAGTGATGCTTATTATTATGAGTTTTATTTATATAATTTTAGGAACCACAATAGGTATAGTGTTTGGAATGATTTTTTCATATATTGGTTTAAGAGTAGTGTATGGATATAGCTCTATGCTAACAATACAAATGTCTAGTATAATATGTTCTTTTATAGTTTCAATCATATCAGTATCTTTTTCTAGCTTTATAGTAATTAAAAAATCTATGAAACTATCTATAGTAGAAGCGATAAGATCAAGTGAGAAATATGAGAAAAAATCAAAAAATAATAAAAAAAATAAGGATAAAAAAAATAAAAATTTACTTATAAGCATAGCAACTAGAAATTTATGGAGAAATAAATCTAGAACAATATTAACAATAGTAGCAATTACTTTTGTTGGTACCATGTTTATTTTAGATTTAGGTGTCACAGATTTAGTAAAAAAGAATATGGAAGAAGGAGTTATGAGTGGTTCATGGTCGATGTCATATGGAAGTGTAGATAAAACTGTTGAAGGGGATGTTTCAAGTTCGGACTATTCATTTTATAAACTAGATAATAATTTGATAGAAAAAGTGAAAGATGTGAAAGGAGTAAAGTATGTAGAACCGAATTTTTATAATCCTCAGGCATATATTCTACTTTCTAAAGACAAGTTGTCAAAAGCCTATAAAGAGGAATTAGACAGAAAGAAGGCTGCTTATAAAGAAGAATATAATAATGAATATCCACTTTTAATAAGAGGATATAGTAATGATATATTAAAGAAAAGACAAGGATTTATTGAAAAAGGTGAAAATATTCTAAAACCTACATCTGGAGAGTACAAAAAAGTAATCTTAGTTAATAATACAAATTCACAAATCACAAACTCTTATGATGCAAAGGTAATTGATGATGCGAAAGTAGGAGATATTATAGATATAAAAATTCCTGTATATAGAGATGGTATTGAAAAATATAAAAACGTCAAGGTAGAGGTTGGAGCTATAATGAAAGAATCATATGCAGCAGGTCAGGATGGTAATACACAAGCTGATGGAGCTCAAATAATATTTAGGGATGATGACTATAAAGAATTAACAGGTCAAAAAGAGTACAATAAGCTTTTCGTAACAGTTGAAAAAGGACAATTATATTCTGTAGAAAAAAGATTAGAAGAATTAACTAAGGATTATAGTTCTACAGAGATCAATGGAAAAGGGCAAGAACTAAAAATTATTGGAGGGCAACAAAGCTCAGAGGAAAAGCTCTCTGTAATATATCAAACTCTGACTTTATTAATACTTTCATTAAATATTATTTTCATTATGAGAAGCAATATTATTGCGAGGAGAAAAGAGTTAGCAACTTTAAGAGCAATTGGAATGAGTACAAAAAGTATTAAAAAAATACTAATTATTGAAAGTCAACTATATGGAATTATTGCTTCTACAATAGGAACGGTGATTGCAACAGCTAAGTACAACTATAATATAGCAGATATAAATAAATCTATTTTGGAAGGTGGATATACTAGGACAGTAGAATACAGTGCTCCTTGGGTTCAGATACTTACACTATTTGCAATTTTTATTGCTATGGGATTTATCTCTGTATATGTGTCTAAAGACAAAATTGAAGGGGCATCTATTGTTGAATGCCTTTGGCATTGATAGTGGCTAGATATTTGAAAAAATGGAATTATTAGGATATATTATAAATAAGCACGGCTAAAGATAGGAGTGATTATTTATGAAAATTTTAATTATAGAGGACGATATAGAATTAAGAGAAGAATTAAAAATATTATTAGAAGATAATGACTATGAAGTTGAAACATTAACTTATTTTGAAAATACAAAGGAAGATGTTTTGAAAATAGATCCTGATTTAGTACTTTTAGATATAAAACTACCATGTATAAGTGGACAGCAATTATTGAAGGAAATACGAAAGGAATCTGATGTACCAGTAATAATGGTAACTAGTAAAAATACAGAAGTAGATGAAATTTTGAGTATGACTTATGGAGCAGATGATTATATAACAAAACCTTATAATGCTGTTTTATTATTACTTAGAATAGAGGCTTTATTTAAGAGAATTAATAAAAATTCTAATGAAAATTTAAAATATAGACATATAAAAGTAAATTTATTAAAAAGTACATTGGAAACAGATAAACAGGAGTTATTATTATCAAAAAACGAGATGAGTATTTTTTATTTCTTATTTTTAAATATAGATAAAATTGTAACTAGAGAAGAAATTATGGACTATTTATGGGGAACTAACAAATTCATAGATGATAATACACTTACTGTAAATATAAATAGACTTAGGAAAAAATTAGAAAGTATAGGGCTTAAAGGTGTGATTGAAACAAGAAGAGAACAAGGATATATATTAATATGAAATTAGCAGATTATATTAAAGATAAAGTAGCTTATTTAGTTTTATATGTTTTATTGATTATATCAGTCTTATTTTTTCTGTTTATGTATAGGGTTCCAATAACTTTAACAATTTCTATAATTACAGTAATGATAATATTTATAGTTACAGTTATTTCAGTTGATTACTATAGGAAGAAAAGTTTTTTCGAAAATTTCAATGATACTTTAGATAGTTTAGATAAAAAATATTTAATTACAGAAATGATTGATTATCCAAGTTTCATAGAGGGGCAAATTTTCTATGAAAATCTTTACGAAATAGATAAATCAATGCATGAGGAAATTGATGTTTATAAAAAGAGTGTAAATGATTTTAAAGAGTATATAGAAATGTGGATTCATGAAGTAAAATTGCCCATTGCTAGTACTACTTTGATTTTACATAATAATAAAGAAGATGCTCCAAAAAAAATAAAAGATCAAATAAATCGTATAGAAAATTATGTGGAAGAAGTTTTGTATTTTGTTCGAAGTGATAATGTAGAAAAAGATTATATAATTAAACATTGTAATCTCGAGGAAATAATTAATCCTGTTATAAGAAGGAATAAAGATAATTTACTTTTTAAAAAGATTTTTTTAGAAATAGAAGATTTGAATCATGTGATTTTAACAGATAGCAAATGGATGGAGTTTATAATTAATCAAATAATAAGTAATAGCATTAAATACTCTAAAGAAAATCCTAAGATAAAAATAGAAGCTAAAGCTATTAATAATGAAGTGGTTTTAGAAATAGAGGATAATGGAATAGGTATAAATGAAAAAGATATTACTAAAGTATTTAATAAATCTTTTACTGGAGAAAATGGAAGGAAAATTAGTAGTTCAACGGGAATGGGGCTATACTTAGTTAAGAAATTATGTGATAAATTAGGTCATAAGGTTAAGATAGAATCTCAAGTTGGAGAGTTTACTAAGATATCAATTTATTTTACAAATAACAAATATTACAGTTGTGTAAGGTAATGTAATATACTTCGATGTTACTTAAATTTCATTTTCTATATACTTGAAAATATAGGAAATACCTAAGGGGATCTTATAGAAGATGGAAGGGGATAAATATGTCTAGTTTATTAAAAATTGACAATATAAGTAAATATTATGGGAGTAGATTAAATATTACAAAGGCGATTGACAATATATCATTAGAAGTGGAAAAGGGAGAATTTGTAGCTATTATGGGAGCTAGTGGCTCTGGCAAAACTACACTTTTAAATACAATTTCTACTATAGATAGGGTGACAAGTGGTCATATTTTTATAGGAGAAAAAGATATTACAAAGTTAAAAGGCAATCAACTTAATAAATTTCGTAGAGAAGAATTAGGGTTTATATTTCAGGATTTTAACTTGTTAGATACTTTAACTGGATACGAAAATATAGCACTAGCTTTGCAGATACAAAATATAAAACCAAGTGAAATAAAAATGCGTATAGAAGAAGTATCAAATAAGCTTGGAATTTTGGATACTTTAAGCAAATATCCTTATCAAATATCAGGGGGACAAAAGCAAAGGGTAGCTTGTGCAAGAGCTGTAATAACAAGTCCAAAATTAATTTTAGCAGATGAACCAACCGGAGCTCTTGATTCAAACAGTTCAAGAAAGTTGCTTGAAATTTTTCAAACATTAAATCAAGAATTAAAATCAACTATACTTATGGTAACTCACGATGCCTTTACTGCTAGCTATGCATCTCGTGTAGTTTTTATTAAGGATGGAAAAATATTTAATGAATTTAATAGAGGAAATGATAGTAGAAAAGTATTCTTTGATAGAATCGTAGATGTAATATCATTGCTAGGAGGGGGTTCTAGCGATGATATTTAAATTATCTCTTAAAAATATAAAAAAAAGTTTTAAAGAATATGTAATTTATTTTTTTACACTTATTTTAGGCATAGCTATATTTTATGTATTTAACTCATTAGAAAAACAAACAGTAATGTTGAATTTATCAAAATCATCAAGTAACTCAATAAGTATTATAACTACAGTCTTATCAGCAATTAGTGTGTTTGTTTCTTTTGTACTTGGATTTTTAATAATTTATGCAAATAGATTTTTGATGAAGAGAAGGAAAAGAGAGTTTGGAATATATATGACACTTGGAATGGGAAAGAAAAGTATATCTCAAATAATATTTTTTGAAACTATTTTAATAGGAATTATTTCTCTAATAATAGGGTTGATTTTGGGAATAGGTTTATCACAAGTAATGTCCATATTTGTAGCAAGTTTGTTTGATGCAGATATGGATAAATTTAGATTTGCAATTTCTAATTTAGCAATATTTAAAACTATATTTTACTTCTTTATAATTTATATATTTGTAATGATATTTAATATGATACAAGTCAGTAGATGTAAATTAATTGAATTGATACAAAGTAAAAGTAAGTCTGAAGAGATAAAAATTAAAAATCCATATGTATGTATGGTAGTATTTATTTTTGCAGTTATATTACTTTCCTATGCTTATTATAATGTAACAGCTAATGCTATTAATATGGATAAAGCTATAGAGGTATATTTACAAATAATATATGGAGTAGTAGGAACTTTTTTAGTATTTTGGTCATTATCAGGATTTACTATGAAATTGGTAATGCATATAGATAAGGTCTATTATAAAAATTTAAATAGTTTTACTTTAAGACAACTTAGCAGTAAGATAAATACTACAGTAGTATCTATGTCTGTAATTTGTTTGATGATCTTTGTAACTATTTGCGTTTTTTCTAGTTCAGTTTCTATGAATGCAACACTTAAATCAAATATGAAGAAGTTAGCAACAGCTGATATTTCAATTTCTAAGCAAATGAATTTAGAAAAAACAAATGAGGATGGATATAACTATACTAAGACACAGATAGATACTTCTAAATTAAGTGTAGAAGAAGTTTTAGAAAATAGAGGATTTAATACGAATTCAAATTTAACTGATGCAGTTTCAATTAATAAATATCAAACAAAAGAAGTTACTTTTAAAAATTTACTTGGTGATTATTATGAAAGGCTAAAGGCTGAAAATCCAGAACAAGTTGAATCTGATGAAGATTTTTATAGCATGAAATCCGAGTTAGTTAGAATAAGTGATTATAATAAAATAGCAAAGCTATATGGAAAAGAAACTTATGATTTAAAAAATGATGAATACATGGTTATTTATGATTCTAAAAATATGATTGAAATGTACAATGAAGGTCTAAAGTCACGCTCAAAAATAACCATAGGAGGTAAATCATATAAGCCTAAATATGAAGAAATAAAGGATGGCTATATTACCATGTCACCTCAATCAAGTAATACAGGTATTGTACTAGTTCCAGATGATTCACTAGAGGAAAGTATGATTACAGATCAAGTTTTAGCTGGAAATTATAAAGCTAACAATAAACAAGGAAAAGAGAAAATAGAAGATAAGGTAAATGAAATAAGAAAAGAAATTTATGAAAGAAATTTATGCGTAAATATAAGTAGTAAAATAGATATTTATAATGACAATATAGGAACAAGTGCAATGGCAGTATTCATAGGACTTTATATAGGTATAGTATTTTTAATTTCTGGTGGTGCAATACTTGCTTTGAAAGAATTATCAGAAAGCGCTGATAGTAAGGATAAATATAAAACTTTAAGAAAAATAGGTATAGATGAAGGAATGATTAATAAATCTTTATTTATACAAATTGGAATATTCTTTGGATTACCATTGATTTTAGGAATAATTCACTCTATATTTGGAATTCAAGTTGCAAATATGATGCTTGAAAGTTTTGGAAGAGGTGGTTTTATGAAATCTATAGTTATGACTTCAATATTTGTATTAGTTATATATGGAGGTTATTTTATAGTGACCTATCTTTGCAGTAAAAATATTATAAAAGAAAATATGTAGTTAGATGTGAAAACAGCAAATAAGTTTATATCCACTATTTATATACCAATATGCTAGTTGTCGGTGAAAAAATACCACTTGTCGGTATTATATTGAAGCAAAACTTTAGAAATGTTACCTTTGATACAAAGAAGGTAGCATTTTTTTATATGCCTTTAAGACAATTTCATACGGAAAATAGGGGATAAATGATGAGAGTAAGTTTTAGACTAGCTATAGCATACTTAAAAAAACAAAAGGGAAGAACTGTATCATTAATAATTAGTATTGCATTAGCTGTTATATTAGTATTTACACTTAATGTAGTGCCAGAGTCTAAGAATAAACATGATATAAAAGAAGCGTATAAAAACTTTAGTGATTATCATGTAGAATACAACAATGTTAACTTAAAAACTGTAGATCAATTAAAAAATGATAAGACTATAAAAGTTATCAATGATGTTATAAACCTAGGTAATGCGGTAAGTGATAAAGGAGTATCTGTAAGGTTAAACTCTTATAGTAAAGGTTTTATAGATTCTTATGGTTATACTTTTATAAAAGGTACTGAACCTAAAAATGAAAATGAAATAGTAATAGAAGAAAAATTTCTTAAAGAGATGGGCTTAAGCGATAAGCTAGGACAAAGTATTGATTTTAATATTATTAAAAATTATACGGATGAAAATAATCAAAATCAGATCTATAGCAAAGAGAAGTCATTTAAGTTAGTTGGAATAGTAAAAAAGCCAGATGAATTTTATAAGGAAGATTTATACTATAAAGTCAAAGCATTTACTAAATACACAGAAAATCAAAGCATTTTACCTAAAGAATTAATAAGTCATTCAGGTGTACTTAAGTTTACGACTAGTATAGATATGGCAAATGAAGCAATAGCCAAATATAAACTAGATGATGAGAGATTTAGGATAAATGTGCAACTAAATGAAGCTATACAAAATTATGAGATGTCTAAAGGGGAAAATATTAAGATTAATAATAAGTTGATTCCTATGGTTGCAGCTACACTAGTTATATATAACATATTTAATATTATATTAATAGATATGAAAAAGCAAATAGGAATGGTAAGAGCAATAGGAATGACTAAGAAAAATGTAAGGTACATGGTATGTATCAAAAGTTTTATACTGTTACTTATTGGACTAGCAGTAGGATTTTTACTTGGAACAATAGTGTCATACATAGGTCTTAGAAGTATATACAATGAACATATAAGTGTTTATATAAGTAAAGAAAGTATAATAGAGCCTATAATTATGGCAGTATTTTCAGTAGCTATAGCTAGTATTGTTACTATTTATAAGTGTGGAAAGATATCTCCAATAGAAGCTATTAGAAGTACTAATAGTTCAAAGTCAATAAAAAAAGATAGACTTTATCATAAGCTAATAAGGAAAGTATTTGGGCTTACAGGATATATGGCATACAAAAATATATGGAGATTCAAAACAAGAACAATTTTATCAATACTTTCAATAAGTATGGCAGGTTCTGTGTTTATAATTAATATGGTTGGATTTAATCAATATGATGGGAATGTAGACATTCTTAGTCCGACTATTATGAAGATGGGAGAAAGTGACATAATACTTAGTCATAATTCTAATAACTCAAGTGAGTATTTTAATGAATACACAGATGATGATGTAAATAAGATATCTAAGATAGATGGAGTTAGAGAGATAACTAAGAGTATGAATGTTACAGGATACTTAAACTCAAATAAAGAAAATATAAGCGACTACTATAAACAATCTATTACTTTAGATAACAATGAATCAAATTTAGAAATAGGAACAGCTATAAAAGGATACGATAAAGGTACTCTTAAAGAACTAGAAAAATACCTAGAAGATGGAAATATAGATAACCTAAAAGAAGACGGCGATACAATAAGTGGGGTAGTATCTAACCATTTTTATTCAGGTTCAGCAGTATCAAATGATTCAAGTACATTAAAAGATTTAAAAGTAGGAGATATTATTGAAGTTAAGATTCCATTAATTAATGATACAGAAGTAAAATATGTTAATCAAAAAATTAAAGTTGCAGGACTATTAAATACTGACTATGTTTTAAATGCTGAAGGTGGAAAAGACTCACGTTTCCAAGTGATATTAGATAAAAATAGTTTTGAAAATTTAACGGGAAAAAAAGGTTTTAATAATATATCTATAAAAGTAGAAAAGGATAAAGAAGAAGAAGTCGTTTCAAAGGTAAAAGAAATAATAAATGAAGATGACTTTAAGAAAATGGAAAGTAAATATGAAAATAGAAAAATGTCTACTGAAGGAAATGAAAAACTTAAGAAAGAGGTATTAGTGAGTGTAGTAATTACAATGGTTATATCATCTATAAATATAGTTTGTATAGTTATAACAAATATAATGATTAGAGTTAAGGAAATTTCAACACTAAGAGCTATTGGAATGAGTATGAAAAATATTAAGAAAATGATAATAAAAGAAAGCATTATATATGGTGTTTTAAGTTCAATAATAGCTGGAGTATTTTCAAGTTATAATACTTATAAAAGTATGCAAAGGGCAAATGAAATGTTTTCTCAAAGATTGGGAATTAAACAAGCGTATGAACTTAAGGTGCCCGTAGTAGAAATACTTCAGTTTGGGGTAGCAGCGATACTTATATGTGTAATTGCTGGGTATCTAGCAAAAAACAAAGTTTCAAAATTAAGTATAGTAGAAGGTCTTAAAAATGAAGAGTAAAGATGGATATCTTACACATTGAAAAAGCACTGAATCTGAAAGCTTAGGCTATCAGATTCAGTGCTTTTTACATATGCCATTACAGCTATCTTATGGGCGACAATTAGAAAGCACTAAATTTAAGTCAAATTCCATTCTGGATTTAAGATTATAATTTCCTTGATGAAGACACCAGTCAAATATTGTACCCCTAGATATCCTCATAATTATCATAGTTAAATCTAATGAAGAAATAGAGTTATCTAATTCATCATTTTTAAGTAAATCTTCTACAATAGATTTAACTTCTAATGCTATATGACGGTCAGGTTTAATAGAATACTTTCCTTCTATAGAAAGTAAATTTTTATATATCTCACTTACAAATACCCATCCAAGTTCCTCCATCATAGCTGCGCCTTCAATTAATAAAAATAATAATTTATCTATGTTTGAGCAAAAATCTCTTGCATAAAATCGATCCATTACTAGAATATCAACTTGCTCATAAGCTGTATTAATTATTTCTGCCTTTGATTTAAAATGATGATAAAAAGCACCAGTTGAGATATTTGCAGCTTGGCAAATATCTTGAATTTTGACACTATCAAAACCTTTTAACTTAAAAAGTTCAGTGGCTACTTGTGTAATTTTAAGCTTGGTTTTAATAGCTTGTTTTTGTCTATCGGTTAATTTTTCCATTATAAAAACCCCTTTATAGGACTGCAATGTTAATCCAGTTAATTATATGATTACTTAGTATAGCATAAAAAAAGTAAATACATATATATTTATAAAATATAAAAACTAAAAAAATAAAAGTATACATTTACAAGATATGGTAAAGCATGCTATATTTTAATTACAGAATTAGATTCGGTGAAACTTATTCTGTTTAGAAAGTTACAAAATTAACGATTGAATAATTGATTAGAAATATACTAAATATTTTTGATAATACAAAAATATTAAGGGGGAGCATTATGGAAAAATACAAAGTAATTGAGATAAAGGAAAGTGTTTTTAAAAATAATGATGAACAAGCGGATTTACTTAGAAAAGATTTAAAGAAAGATAATACTTTTTTATTAAATTTAATGTCTTCTCCAGGTTCAGGTAAGACTACAACAGTTTTAAGAACTATCGAAGCATTAAAAAATAAAATGAAAATAGGAGTTATGGAAGCTGACATAGATTCAGATGTGGATGCTAATACTGTTTCAAAAACAGGTGCAAAAGTAATACAGCTACATACAGGAGGAATGTGTCATTTAGATGCAGATATGACTAAGCAAGGCTTAGTAGAACTTGGAACAGAGGATTTAGACTTTGTAATATTAGAAAATGTGGGGAATTTAGTATGTCCAGCAGAATTTGATACTGGATCTTCAAAAAATGCTATGATACTTAGCATACCGGAAGGACATGATAAGCCTCTTAAATACCCGTTAATGTTTTCAATAGTAGATGTAGTTTTAATAAATAAAATTGATGCAATAGAATATTTTGACTTTGATTTAGATTTAGTTAAAGAATATATAAAAAAAATAAATCCAAATATACAAGTTATAACAATATCAGCAAAAACTGGCGAAGGTATAGAGGAATGGGTAAATTGGATAAGAAAAGAAGTAAAAGCATGGAATAATTAATATAATATAAAAACTAAAATTTTTAGGGGGATTATTATGGCAATTAAAGAAAATGTTCTTCAGTTTGCAAATCAAGTTAGTGGAAAAAAACCAGGATCTAGAGGATACTTTGGTGAAAATGATGCACGTTATAAAATTTTAGAGCCAGTTGTAACAGATGAAATGGCAGAAGTTTTACTTTGCATGAATATTAGACAAAAAACAACTGCCGAGAAAGTAGCCCCTCTATGTGGAAAGAGTATTGATAAGTGTAGTGAGTTATTATTAAAGTTATCAGATATAGGAGTAGTTTTTGTAAATGAAATAGATGGAATAGATACTTTCTGGTATGAGACTTGGGTACCAGGAATTATGGAAATGATGGTTAATAATAAAGAGCAGGCTAAAAAATATCCACAAATTCCTAAGGCATTTCATGATTATGGTGTAGAAAATGGACCAAGATCTACAGGAAGTTTTCCTCCAGGTGTAGGACTTATGCGTGTTATTCCGATAGAAACTGCAATAGATGGAGAAACGAGAAGAGCATCATACGAGGAAATATCAAAATATCTAAATGATAATGATAAATTTTCAGTATCAGATTGTTCATGCCGTACAGCAAGAGAAAGTATGGGAGAAGGATGTGGACATTTAAAGGAGGATATGTGTATTCAATTAGGGCATGCAGCTGAATATTACATAAGAACAGGTAGAGGTAAAGAAATAACAAGAGAAGAGGCTTTTGAAATAATAAAAAGAGCTGAAGAAAATGGATTAATGCACCAAATACCCAACCTAGATGGTTCAGGAAAAACTCATGCTATATGTAATTGTTGTGGATGTTCTTGCTTAGCACTAAAGGGAGCAAATATGTTTGCAAATACAGATATGGTACGTTCTAATTATGTATCAAAAGTAGATAAAGACAAGTGTGTTGCTTGTGGTGAGTGTGTGGTAAACTGTCCAACTAATGCATTAAAACTAGGTCAAAAGTTATGTTCAACTAAACCTATTATAGATAAAATAGAAAGAAAAGAGACACCAAGAAATACTAATTGGGGAGCAGATAAATGGAATGAAGATTATAGAACTAATAGAGAAAATGTGGTAGAAAGTGGAACAAGTCCATGTAAAACTGCATGTCCTGCTCATATAGCTGTTCAAGGATATATTAAACTTGCTTCACAAGGAAGATACAAAGAAGCGTTAGAGCTTATAAAAAAAGAGAATCCATTCCCAGCTATATGTGGTCGTATTTGTCCTAGAAAGTGTGAATCAGCATGTACAAGAGGTGATATAGATTCACCAATTGCCATAGATGAAATTAAAAAGTTTATAGCTGAACAAGATTTAAAAAAAGAGCATAGATTTATTCCGAAGAAGAGACATGATTATGGTAAGAAGATTGCTGTAATAGGTGGTGGACCTGCCGGACTTTCATGTGCTTATTACTTGTCAATAGATGGATACAAAGTAACAGTATTTGAAAAACAAAAAGCTCTTGGTGGTATGTTAACTTTAGGAATTCCTTCTTTCAGATTGGAAAAAGAAGTTGTTAATGCAGAAATAGATATATTAAGACAACTGGGAGTAGAATTTAAGACAGGTGTAGATGTAGGTAATGATATTACTTTAGATGAATTAAGAAAAGAAGGATATAAAGCTTTTTATGTAGCAATAGGTGCACAAGCTGGTAGAAGATTAAATATAGAAGGTGAAGGTGCCAAAGGTGTTATCCCAGGTATAGAGTTTGTACGTGATGTTAACTTAGGAAAAGATATAGCGCTAAACGGAAAAGTAGTAGTTATTGGTGGAGGTAACGTTGCTATAGACGTAGCGAGAAATGCCACAAGAGTAGGTGCAGATAGCGTAGATATGTATTGTTTAGAAAGTCGTGAACAAATGCCTGCATTAGAAGAAGAGATAGAAGAAGCATTAGAAGAAGATATAGTAATAAATAACTCTTGGGGTCCTAATAGAATAATAGTAGAAGATGGAAAAGTAGTAGGAGTAGAATTTAAAAAATGTATTAGTGTATTTGATGAAAATAAAAGATTTTCTCCAATGTTTGATGAGAAGAATATAAAAATAGTAGATGCTGATTACGTTTTAATTTCAGTAGGTCAAAGTATTGACTGGGGTGACTTACTTAAAGGAAGTAAGGTAGAGCTAAATCCTAACAATACAATAAAGGCTGATGGATTTACTTATCAAACAAATGAAGCTGATATATTTGCTGGAGGAGATTCATACACTGGGCCTAGATTTGCAATAGATGCCATAGCAGCAGGAAAAGAAGGAGCTATATCAATTCATCGTTTTGTTCAACCAGGACAAAGTTTATTAAATGGACGTGATAGAAAAGATTATCATGAATTTGATAAAGAAAGCTTACAACTTGAAGGATACGACAATATGCCAAGACAAAAACCAGATATGCATCTTACTTTTACAAAAGAGCAAGTTAAAAAAGAAACAGAAAGATGTTTAGGTTGTGGAGCTACAGTTGTAGATGAATACATGTGTGTAGGTTGTGGTCAATGTAGTACAAAATGTAAGTTTGATGCAATATCATTAGTTAGAAAATATGATGCAGAGGGTGTAGCTTATGAAGAGCTTAAACCTGCGATAGTTAAAACAGTTATAAGACGAAAAGGTAGGATAATAGGAAAGAAAGTTAAGGATGTATTTGCAAAATAAAAATATAATTATATGAGGTGTATTATGGGAATTTTATATGAAAAAATGACTTTTGGAGGATGGGCAATATTCCTATTTGTACTATTAGCATTGATGGCATTTAATGAACTTGGGAGATCAACAAAATGGGCAGGTATACTATTGTTTTTAATAGTACCTACAGTTTTAACTATTTATGTTTGGCCAACTACAGCAGCAGCAGGCAATGAATATGGAACTGGAACTTGGTTTAACTGGGTAAAAACATATTCAGCACTTGCGGGGTGTATTTGGTTTATGGCGCTTAGATATATTCCAGCATTACAAAAGAAAAAATGGGCATTGGCTCTTCCAGCAATTATTTTAGGTGTTAATATATTTGAAGCATCAATTAGAGATTTTCAAATATTTACTTATGGATTAACTAACGGAGGAATTGTAGATAATCTTTGGACTATATCTGGACCTTGGAATATTATGAATGGTATAGCAGGGATATTAAATATAATTACTATTTGTGGTTGGTGTGGAATATTTATATCAAAAGATAAAACAAAAGATATGATATGGCCAGATATGATATGGGCATGGATTATAGCTTATGATTTATGGAACTTTGCTTATACTTATAACTGTATATCAGATCACTCTATTTATTGTGGAGCTGCTTTATTGCTTTCATGTACTATACCAACTTTCTTTATAAAAAAAGGCGCTTGGTTACAACATCGTGCTCAAACATTAGCTCTTTGGATTATGTTTGTTATGACTGTACCACAATTTGCTGATAGAATAGCACCAGTTGCTACAACACATAACAAGACTGCTTTCTTTGTAGTAAGTTTAATATCTTTAATTGCAAATGCAGTTTTAGCAATTTACCAATTTAATAAAATAAAAAAGAATAGACTTAATCCAATAAAAGATGAAATTTACACAGATACTAATGCTTATAGAAATGTGGTTTTAGAAAATAAGTAGGTGAAGATAATGCACGAACTAGGAGTAGTTATAGAAGTTGTAAAAACTGTAGAAAAGGTAGCCTTAGAAAATAATTTAACAAAAGTAGATAGTGTGGTATTACAGATAGGTGAGTTATCTTCTATGATACCTAAATATATAGAAAGTTGTTTTCCAGTAGCAGTAGATAATACAAGTTTACAAGATACAAAGCTTAAGATAGAAATTATACCGGCAAATTGTATATGCAAAAATTGTAATAAAGTATTCAATGTAAAAAAAAATAAAGGGCAATGTATTTATTGTAGTAGTAAAAATTGGGATTTACTCAGTGGAAAAGAGTTTGTAATTAAGGAAATAGTAGCTTATTAAAAAATGTAGTTATTAAGTATAAAAAGCTTAATAACTACATTTTTTATTTGCTCGATTTATTATTATATATGTACTTTGATAGGATGAAATTTAAATATAATTTTGAATTTGTATTTTTGAAAAAATTGATAATATCGATATATTTAATGATTATGGATAAAATAATAATAATAAATAAAAAGGAGTGTATGAATATGGATTATCCAATGTTTTGCTATCAATGTGAACAAACGGCAGGTGGAAAAGGATGTACTAAGGTAGGTGTTTGTGGCAAGACTCCAGAAATAGCAGCTCTTCAAGATTTGATAATATATCAAGTAAAGGGAATTAGTTGTTATGTAAAAGAGTTAATTGAAAAAGGTGAAAATATAGATAAAGAAATAGTTAGTTTTGTAGAAAATTCTTTATTTACAACTCTTACAAATGTTAACTTTGATGGTGATGTTCATGAAAAAATGTTGAAACAGTCTCAAATCATAAAACAATCACTAAGAAGCAAGGTACCAAACTGCAAAAACTGTTGCGAGCAAGCTACATATAATTTAAGTGATATTAGAAATCAAATGCTAGAAGATGCTAAACGTGCAGGAATAATGTATGATGAAAATTTAAATGCTGATGTGCGTTCATTAAGACAAACTATAATATATGGATTAAAAGGAATTGCTGCATATGGTCATCAAGCTAGAGAACTTGGATATTATAATGATCAAGTTGATGAGTTTTACTTTAGAGCATTAGCTGCTACTTGTGATGATAAGTTAACTGTTGAAGATTTAATAACATGGGCTATAAAAACAGGTGATATGAGTGTAGCTATAATGCAAAAACTAGACGAAGCAAATACTACTATATATAAAAATCCAGCCCCTAAAAAAGTAAATATTAATATAAAAAAAGGTCCATTTATAATAGTTTCAGGACATGATTTAAAAGACTTAGAGATGATTTTAAAGCAGACAAAAGGAAAAGGAATAAATGTTTATACTCATGGTGAAATGATTCCTTGTCATGGATACCCAGAACTTAATAAATATACTCATTTAGTAGGTAACTTTGGAGGTGCTTGGCAAGATCAACAAAAAGAATTTGATAATATACCAGGCTGTATTCTTATGACTACAAACTGTCTTATGAAGCCTAGAGATTCCTACAAAGATAGGATATTTACAACAAGTGTAGTGGGATGGGATGGAGTAAAATATATAGGCAAAAATGAAAATGGAGAAAAAGATTTTACAGATATAATAAACAAAGCTTTAGAACTGGGTGGATTCAAAGAAGACCAAGAGCCTAAAGAAATATTAGTTGGATTCGGACATAATGCAACATTAAGCAATGCACCCGCGATAATTGATGCAGTAAAATCTAAAAAATTAAGACACTTTTTCTTAATAGGTGGCTGTGATGGAGCAAGGTCAGGAAGAAATTATTATACTGAATTTGCTACTCAAGTACCAAAAGACTGTATAATACTTACATTAGCTTGTGGTAAGTATAGATTTAATAAATTAGAATTTGGTGAAGTTGCAGGGCTTCCTAGACTTTTAGATGTAGGGCAATGTAATGATGCCTATTCAGCAGTAAGAATAGCATTAGCATTAGCAGATGCATTTGATACAGATGTAAATAGTTTACC
This sequence comes from Paraclostridium sp., assembly GCF_051657365.1. Classification (NCBI taxonomy): domain Bacteria; kingdom Bacillati; phylum Bacillota; class Clostridia; order Peptostreptococcales; family Peptostreptococcaceae; genus Paraclostridium; species Paraclostridium sp. The sequence continues at coordinate 17,912 of NZ_JBOFKN010000154.1, read as the reverse complement.
ACTATCTATAATTTTATCTTGGTATGAACAAAAAGCTGTAGCTGATTTATTAGCACTTTTATCATTAGGAATAAAAGGGATATATCTTGGGCCAACATTACCTGCATTTTTAAGTCCTAATTTACTTCAATATTTAGTTGATACATTTAATATAAAAGCTATAAGTACTCCAGAAAAAGATTTAGCATCATGTTTAGAAATTCCAACAAAGTAAATTTAAAAATATATTATTATCTTAATAATTTATAATAAAAAATACTCCTTTATTCCAAGGAGTATTTTTTATTATAAAATTTTATTTTTCGTAACACCTATATTTAATAAAAGCTAAAATAAAAAAGTGATTCCTTAACCTGAATTGGAAGTTAGAATATCAAATGATATTGACACCCCAATAAAAAAGCTATTTTAAAATACAAATAAATCCGGAATATATACAAGCATAAAAACATATACATATATAAGTTTTAAAGCAAATTAACGAAGGGGATGAACGTATGGGATATTACAATAAAACTACTAAAGAAACCTTAAAATATCTAAAAGTAAATCCTGAAATTGGATTGAGAACTAGTGATGTAGAAGAAAGAAGGCAAAAACATGGATACAATGAATTCGAAATTAAAGAAGGCAAATCATTAATAGAATCAATAAGTGACAGTGTTATGGAGCCAATGATATTAATTTTATTAGGTGCGGCAGTAATAAGTGCATTTGTAGGGGAAGTTCATGATGCATTTGGAATTTTAGGAGCAGTAATTCTAGGACTATCCATAGGAGCAGCAACAGAAAGTAAATCTAAAAAAGCAGCCCAAGCATTATCAAAATTAACCGAGAATATAGAAGTTAAGGTACTAAGAAATGGTAAAATACATCAAATATCAAAAAGAGACTTAGTGCCTGGCGATATTGTTTATATAGAAAGTGGAAATATGATACCTTCAGATGGTAGACTTATTCAGTCTATTAACTTAAAGATAAGAGAGGACATGCTTACAGGAGAATCTGCTGATGTTTTAAAAAACGCAGATAAGATAATAGAAAAAGAACATATATTAGCAGAACAAGTTAACATGGTATTTGGAGGAACTCTTGTAGCTTATGGAAGAGGAATTATGGTTGTAACTACTATCGGTGATAAAACAGAAATGGGTCAAATAGCACAAAACATAGGTGATGATGATATTCAAACGCCTCTTCAATTAAAGCTTGGGAAATTAGGAGCCAGGATAGCTATCGTTTCAGGTATTATAGCATTTTTACTTTGTGTGAACATGATTATAAAAATGAATTTAACTGGAGAAATAAGATTAGATACTTCAGGAATAATACCATTTTTAAAATCACTAGAACCAGCAAAAGATGCATATATGGTTTGTATAGCGTTAATTGTAGCAACTGTGCCAGAAGGTTTGCCAACGATGGTAAATATAACATTGGCTATAACTATGCAAAAGATGGCAAAGATAAATGCTTTAGTAACCCAAAAAGAAGCTTGTGAAACTATAGGGTGTGTATCGGTAATTTGTTCTGATAAAACAGGTACATTAACTCAAAATAAAATGATGGTAGAAGTTGCATATATAGATGGAAGGTATATTGAGAGTAGTGAATATCATAGTAATAGTTACTTTGAAGAAAATTGTATAGTTAACTCAACTGCTGATATTGAAAAAGAGGACAAAGATTATAAATACATAGGAAGTGCAACTGAATGTGCATTGCTTTTATATCATAGAAATAAAGATTATAACATATTAAGGAAAGAAATAAATTTAGTATCACAAGTTCCTTTTAACTCGGATAAAAAAAGAATGTCATCTTTGATAAATACAGAAGATAGAGGGGTATTTTTAAGTAAAGGAGCTCCGGAAGTTTTACTAGAAAAATGTGCATACATGCAAAAAGACAAAAGTATAGTAGTTCTTACACCTCAAATGAAAAAAAATATACTTAGTGAGATTAAAAAACTTCAAGTTAAGTCTATGAGAACTTTGGGATTTGCTTATAAGAGTATAGATAAATCAGTTATGCAAGTTGCTGCAACTCATGATGATAATAGAACTTTGAGCTTTGACTTAGATACTTATGAAAGATGTAAGGATTTAATTTTTGGAGGTTTTGTTGGAATAGTGGATCCTTTAAGAGAAGGTGTAAAAGAATCTATTCAAATCGCTTATGATGCAGGTGTAAAAGTTAAGATGCTAACGGGAGACAATATAAATACAGCGAAGGCTATTGGAAAAGAAATAGGGCTTTTAGATGATGGGCAAAAAGTAGTAGAAGCAAATTATATAGATATATTGTCAGATGAAGAGTTAAGAAAAGAGATAAATGATATTTCTATTGTAGCAAGATCTAAACCTGATACAAAAATGAGAATAGTACAAGCACTTCAGGCAAACTCTGAAGTAGTAGCAGTTACGGGCGATGGTATAAATGATGCACCAGCTTTAAGTAAAGCAGATGTAGGAATTTCCATGGGAATATCAGGTACTGAAGTTTCAAAAAATGCCTCAGATATAATACTTACAGATGATAGTTTTAGTACTATAGTTGATGGTATAAAGTGGGGAAGAGGTATTTATGAGAATTTCCAACGATTTATACAGTTCCAGCTTACTGTAAATATTGTAGCTTTTATGATAGCTGTAATATCTCAACTTACAGGTAGAGAAATGCCATTTACTACAATACAGTTATTATGGGTTAATATAATAATGGATGGACCACCAGCCCTAGCTTTGGGATTAGAGCCTGTTAGAGATTATGTTCTTAAGAGAAAACCTATAAAAAGAAAAGCTGGTATTATAGCAAGGAGTATGTTGGTAAATATAATTATAAATGCGGTGCTTATTATATCAATAGTAAATCTTCAGTCATTTTTCAATGTGTTAAATGCTTCGCCAGAAGAACAAGGAACTGTTGTATTTTCAGTGTTTGCGTTTAGTGCATTGTTTAATGCTTTGAGTTGTAGAGAGTTTGGACTTAATAGTGTGATACCAAATTTCTTTAAGAATAAATTAGCTTTGTATGTAATTTTTATAACTGGCATAGTGCAAATTGTGTTTACTCAAGTTTTTAAGAGCTTTTTTAATTCAGTAGCTTTGAGTGGATTTATGTGGGGGAAGATAATTATTCTTTCATCAATGGTTCTTGTTTTAAATGAAGTGATTAAGTTTATTTTTAGAATAATTAAAAAACCAGCAAGGAAATGATAAGTTAAGTAATTAGAATCTTTCTGAACTAAAGCCTAATGAGTGCGGCTTTAACATTTTGTCAGATTGCTATATAATCTAAAACTATTTTATGGGAAAAGATACTGAATTTGAAGGCATAGGCTATCAAACTTAGTATCTTTTTTTGTAAAAAAAACAATTGATAAGTATGAAGATATATTGAAATGAAATATTAATTAAGATTGTGATTTGATTTTAAAATTATATCCTAGTAGAGAAAAAGATGATGATCATAAACTTAAAACATAATATTTTAAAAAGCGCAAAATTAGGCGCTTTTTTTATTACGATAAAATACAAAAATAAAAAATAGAAGGGTTACAAAAAAGTACCTAATTTCAATTATTTAAAGAAGCTTATATATTATAAGAAATAGATAAAAAAATAGGAGAGTGAATTTAATATGATAAATAAATTTGATGCTATAATAATAGGGTTTGGAAAAGGTGGAAAAACATTAGCTATAGATTTAGCTAAGAGAGGTCAAAAGGTAGCTTTAATAGAAAAATCTGAAAAGATGTATGGAGGAACATGCATAAATCAAGCATGTATACCTACTAAGGTTTTAGAAAATCAATCAAGTTTAATAAGAAGAGAAAACCTAGATAGTTTTAATAAAAAAGAAATAAAGTATCAAGAATCAATAGATAAAAAAGAAGATCTAATAAGAAAATTGAGAAATGCAAATTACAATAAATTAAATAGCAATAAGAATATAAATATATTTACAGGGAAAGGTTCATTTATAAATGAAAAAACTGTCAAAATAGAAACTATACATGGAGAAACTATTACTATAGAAGGAGAACAGATATTTATAAATACAGGTTCAAAACCAAACATACCTAATATAGTCGGTGTAGAAAAGTCAAATATAGTTTATAACAATGAAACTTTAATGCAGCTTAAAAAATTACCTAAAAAATTAACTATAATAGGGGCGGGATATATAGGTCTTGAATTTGCAGGGATATATGCTTCTTTTGGTACCGAGGTAACTGTAGTTAATTCTCATAGCACTATACTTGAAAGAGAAGATATAGAAGATTCTGATGAAGTAGTGAATATACTAAAAAAGAGAAATATAAACTTTTTAAATGATGTAAAATTAGTTGAAATAAAAGAAGAAAATAATTTAGCTAAGTTAGTATATACAAAAAATGGGGAAGATAAACAATTAGAATTAAACAGTGATATAATTTTAGTAGCTACAGGTAGAAAAGCAAATACTGAGGATTTAGACTTAGAAAATGCCAATGTTGAATTAGATAAGAGAGGCTTTATAAAAGTAAATGAAATTTTAGAAACTTCCACTAAAAATATATGGGCATTAGGAGACATAAACGGAGGGCCTCAATTTACTTATATATCATTAGATGATTATCGTATAGTAATAAATCAATTATTTGGTGATAAGTCAAGAAAAACAACTGATAGAACAAATGTTCCTGGTGCGTTATTTTTAGACCCTGCATTTTCTAGAGTAGGATTAAATGTTAAAGAGGCCAAAGAAAAAGGATATAATATTTTAGTTGCCAAAATGAAAACTCAAGATATCCCAAGAGCTAAACAAATAGGTAAAACTGATGGATTTATAAAAATAGTTATAGACAAAGATAGTGAGAAAATTTTAGGAGCAACTATGATATGTGAAGAATCTAGTGAGTTAATACATTTAATACAACTAGCAATAGATATGAAAGTTAAATATACTTATTTAAGAGATAGAATATATGCTCATCCAACTATGACAGAAGCTCTTAATGATGTATTATCACCAAGTATGATAAAAGAAATTTAATCAAATAATGAGGGGGATTAAATGGAAAAATTAAATTTAGCAGTAGTATTTATAGAAGGTTTATTATCGTTTTTATCACCTTGTATATTACCAATACTGCCAATATATTTAAGCATGCTATCAAATAGTAGCATAGAAAATTTAAAAAGTGGTAGTTTTGCCAAAAGCTCTTTATTTAGAAATACATTGTTTTTCACTTTAGGTATTTCAATGACATTTTTTATATTAGGGTCATCGGTAAGGGTTTTAAGTTCATTTTTTAATACTAATAAAGATTTAATAATGATAATAGGTGGGATTATTATAATATTTATGGGACTATTCTATATGGATATTATAAAATCTAGTTTCTTAAATAAAGAAAAAAGATTTCAATTAAAATCAAAGGAAATGAATCCAATAACATCATTTTTATTAGGGTTTGCATTTAGTTTTGGATGGACTCCGTGTATAGGGCCTATACTTGCATCTGTACTTATTATGTCTTCAAGTACAAACAATGTATCAGTTTCTTATTTATTAATAGGAGTATACACTATCGGGTTTATTTTGCCATTTATATTGGTTTCTCTGTTCTATAACAAACTTGTTAAGAGTATAGATAAAGTTAAAAATAATATGAATAAAATTAAAAAGCTTGGAGGCATTATCCTTATAATTTCAGGACTAGTTATGTTGTCTAATGGAGTTATAAATAAGGTAGAATACTCTAAGGCACAAAATAACGAGAGATTAGAAAGTAATCAAAATTCAAATAACAAAGAAGAAAAAATAAAAGCCTTAGATTTTAATTTATATGATCAGTACGGAAAAGAGCACAAGTTAAGTGATTATAAAGGTAAAACTATATTTTTAAATCTATGGGCTACATGGTGTCCTCCATGTAGAGATGAAATGCCTTATATAGAAGAGTTATACAAGGATTACAATGAAAATAATGAGGATGTAGTAATTCTTGGGTTAGCCTCACCTAATGTAGGACAAGAGGGAGATGCTAATCATGTAAAAGACTTCTTAAAAGAAGAAGGTTATACTTTCCCCGTTTTACTTGATGAAGGAGGAAGTTTAATTTATCAGTACGGAATTAGTTCTTTCCCATCAACTTTTATAATAGACAAGGATGGATACATAACTCAATATGTCCCAGGTGGAATGAATAAAGATAATATGAAATACCTTATAGAGAGCGCTAAATAAAACATTAAAAGGAGCACATTGTGCTCCTTTTAATGTTTTTATATTATAATTTTGGGAATTTTTTATATATTGGTATAATTATTTTGTTTAAACTATCCAAAAAAGTATATTAATATAATAAGGAAATTATATATAAAAAGTAACAACAAAAGGAAAGGACGACTATGGAAGAATCAAAAATTATAAAAATGATAACAATTAACCCTAATATTATAGCAACTATAGATAACCCAACAGATGAAATGAAGTTACTAGCTATTAAAAAAAATGGACTTGCATTAGAATATATAAACAATCCAACTAAAGAAATGCAAGAATTAGCAATAGATAATAATATTAGAGCTATTAAATTTATAAATGAACCAAGTGAAGAAATGATGATAAAAGCTGTAAATGTTGGATGGAGTATTTTAGATTATATTAAAAATCCAACAGAAAATGTACTTAAACTAGCAATAAGCCAATCAGGATGGGCTATCCAATATGCTAAAAACCCAAGTGAAAAATTACAACTACTAGCGGTAAGAAAAGATTACGATGCAATAAAGTATATAAAAGAGCCTTATGAAAGTGTAGCCGAAGAAGCTGTAAAAACAAATTATAGTGCACTAAGATATATAAAATCGCCTAATTTTAAAACTGAGATTATAGCTATAAAAAACAACGAAGCAGCTATGAGTTTCATACATGACTTGGATAAAAATAAAATGCTAGAATTTTTAAAAGTAAATATTTTAGTAATCAAATATATTGTAAATAAAATAACTAAAGAGGAACTAGAAGAAGTTCTAAAAGAAGTTTTATCAAAAGAAGATGTTGAAGAAAAATATGTTAGAGATTTTCTAAATTGTAGTATCATAGATAGAAACAGCGAAAATATGCAAATAGACAAGATGATGTTCATTTATAAATACGGAAGTATAAAATCAAAGAAAATAGCAGTAGATGAAAAACTAAAGATGATATAGGAGAGAGAAAATGAATTTTATAGAGACATTAAAAAGTATTGACTTAGTATTAAAAACAGAAGAAGTACCTTTAGTAGTTGGAGAAAGTGGAATCGGAAAAACTGCTTTAGCAAAAAAGCTAGCTCATGAAAAAAATTGGAGTTTAATTGTTATTGATGGAAATTTACTTAAAGAAGGTGAAATAGGTGGATTACCAACAATAGAATCATACACAGTAAACAATGATAACGGGCAACAAGTAGAAAAGAAAACAACAGTATATGCAGCTCATAACAAGTTAAGAGAAATTGATGAAGAAATATCTAAAGGAAAAACAGTTCTTTTATTTATAGATGAAATAAACCGTTGTGAACATACAGTACAACAAGAACTTATGAATTTAATATTAAATAGAGAAATAAATGGATATAAGTTACATGGAGATGTAAAAATACTAGCTGCAATGAATCCATCAAGCAAGTATGGTTCAGATTTTGATTATCAAGTTGTAGATATGGATGCAGCTCAAGAAAATAGATTTGTTTGGTTAAATATGGAACCTGATCATAATCAGTGGCTAAAATGGGCAATAGGAGAAAATATTGAACAAAAGGTTATAGAGTTTATCTCAACTTTCCCAGAATATTTACACAAGACGAATGAAGAAGATGTATCAGCAACTCCAAGAAGTTATGAAAGAGTTTCTAAGAGTTACAAAGTATACAAAGAGCAACAAGAATCAATACCTAGAGCTGTATTTTTAAATGTTATAAAAGGAAATGTAGGGAAAGTTATTGCAGAGGAATTTATAAGTTTTGTAGAAGCAGATTGTGAGCCATTAATATCTTACCAAGATATTTTTAGTGGAGATGTTTTAAGTTCAGCAGTTATAGAAAAAGTGAAATCTGAAAGTCATACAAGATTATATTTATCAGCAATGAATATCTTAAGAGATTTAGAATTAAACATTAAAAATGATGACTATGATTCAAACTTCTATATAGATAGATTTGTAGAATTTTTAAAAGCTTATCCTATAGATTTAATGGTAGGAATTATGAAAGAAATTAAAAATAGTTATGCAGATGTATACAAAAAAGCTATAGAAAATGAAGAATTTATAGAAGCTTACTTTGAATCTTATAGTTCAATAAGGGGATAGTATATGGAAACTTATTTTGACAAACAAAAAAGAGAGCTTTCAGGCAAAGCGGAAACAGTTATAAATACTTACGCTATGCTAAAAGCAAATCACAAAGGCGAAAAATTTGAAATAGATATACCACAAGACTTTAAAACTGAGTTTTTTAGTTTAGTAGATAAAGTTAACTTAAGTCTTATGGAAGAAAAAGATAATTTCTATGGATACTTTTTATTTCAAATGTCTAAACAAATAAGATTTGATATAAGCAGTCCTACTGCTGTGAATTTCAAAGATGCTAAGTATGTTATATATTTTAATCCAATAATTTTTCTAGATCTTAATCTTAAACAAATGGAAACTACTATTAAACATGAAATTCTTCATATTCTATCAATGCACTTGATAAGAGGAAAAGAATTAAAAGGAAAATATAGTACACTAGCTATTAATATGGCAATGGATATAGTAGTAAACAAATATTTAAATAACTTACCACCATATGCAGTTACTTTAGAAAATGTAAATGTGAAATATAATCTAAAACTGGATCCCTATGAGACATTTGAATACTATGTAGAAAAACTTCAAACTGAATTAGATTTACAAGAAGTAGACGAAGATGGAGAAGAAGATGATAGCAATCAATCTGATGATGTCCAAACTGAGTATAATCCAGAAAAAACTCATGACATATGGAAAGATTCTAGTGAAGTAGATGAAAAAACACTTAAAGAATTCACAGAAAAAGCTATTGGTACTTCTCAAAAAGGTACAACACCTGAATACTTAAATAGTATTATACTATCACTTAAAAATAGTAAAGGGGAATTACCTTGGAACTTATATCTTAAAAAGTTAATGGGAACAGTCGAAAGTAATAAAAAGAAGACTATAACCAGAAGAAATAGAAGACAACCAAATAGATTAGACTTAAGAGGCGAACTTAGAGGTCATAAAGCCGAAATAGCTGTTGCACTAGATATAAGTGGAAGTATTAGCAATGAAGAGTTTAAACAAGCTATTAAGGAAGTACTTAATATAGTGAAAAATTACAATCATGAAATTACTGTTATAGAATGTGATAACGAGATTCGACGAGTATACAAAGTTAAATCTGTAAAGGATGTAAAAGAAAGACTTAAAAGAAGAGGTGGAACTAAATTTAACCCAGTATTTGAATATGCTAACAATAAAAATATTAACTTATTGGTGTACTTTACTGACGGAAAAGGTGAAGATAAGCTACAAGTTAGACCTAGAGGGTATAAAATTTTATGGGTCATCTCTGGCAGAGGGGACAAACTTTCATTAAGAGATCATTATGGAGCAGTTAAAAAACTAAGCAAAGTTAAGATAAAAGAGGATACACTAGATATCAGTGATGACAGAGATGATGGGTATTCAATGAATAACCAAGCTCCAACTTTATAACAAAAAACATTTTAGTAAAATCGGGAGGTGTCTAAAAGTAGGCATCTCCTTTTATTTTACTAAAATGTTTTGGAGAAGGAATTGAACTAATTAAATTCCTAGTAGAGACGAAAATCAAAAATTACTAAAGTTAACAAATAAAAACTAATTAGTTAAAATAATTTAACGGTAAAATAGATATAAGATTAGAAAAAACTTTAATTATAATAAAAAATGAACCGAACTTAAAGTTACGACAATAATAAGTATAGGGGGTGGATATTATTGGAGTTAGATGAAATAGAAAACATTATAAATGAATACGGAAGTGTAATATATAGATTTTGCATAAAGCTTACGGCTAACAAAGAAGATGGCGAAGATTTATACCAACAAACATTTTTAAAAGCAGTAGAATTAAAATCCAGGCTTGATAAAAATAAAAACCCAAGAAGCTTTTTAATATCAGTAGCAATAAAAGTATGGAAAAACTCTGTAAGAAAAAATGATAGGCGAAATCATATAGCACCTAGATTGAATATTGATAAGGAGCAATCTTTAGATATAAAGGATTCAAAAATAAGCATAGAAGATGAAGTTATAAACAAAGAGATTGAAGGTGAGTTAAATTTAGTTATTAGAAAACTAGATGATAAATTTAAAATTCCTATTATTATGTACTACACAGTTGAAATGACTATAGATGAAATAGCCATAGCTTTAAAGATTCCAAAAGGAACAGTTAAAAGTCGACTACACAAAGGGAGAGCTATTATAAAAAAAGAACTGGAGGATATGGGATATGAAAGATTATAAAAATATAGATGATTTACTAAAAAAGTCACTCTCATCACAAGAACTGCCATATAAAGGTTTAGATGTAGAGTTGAAAATTAAAATAGAGAATCAATTAAGTGAAAGTGAAGGTATATCTATTTGGTGGTTGCCTATGATGATATCTACTGCAATGGGAAGTGTAGGATATGTGCTTATAAGAGCATTTATATCACCAGGGTGGATTCGAAGCATGCTAGTCGTATTTTGCATTGCTTCAGTGATTTTCAACCTAATAATGACTACTATGGGAATAAAATATTTTGAACTTAAAAAAGGAGCGAGAATAAATATATGAATGAATTTATTTGGATGGGATTAGCTATTACACTTATTTTAGTATCAGCTATATTTTTATATACATGGACATACAGGGATGCAAAGAATAAAGGATTAAATGCAAAACTATGGACATTAATAGTAATATTTGGACCTAATGGTATAGGCCTTTTAATATATCTATTAGTAGCTAGAAAACAAAATTTTGTAAAGTGTATTAATTGCAACAATATTATTTCACGTGACTCTAAATACTGTAGCAAGTGTGGTAACTTAATGACTGAAGTAAAAGAGATAGAAAAAAAACCTACAAAGCATTTGATTATAGGATTCATTACAAGCTTTATAGTAGCTATATTATGTTTTGGAGGACTTATATTTGCTAGTGAGACACTAGAGTTTAAAAGTGGTACATCATTATTTTTAACAGAGTTTAATACAAAAAATAAGTGGAGTATATCTTACTATAAATCGACATCAGAGTTTTCTAAGACTATAGAAAAAGAAAATAATACACCATCTACTTTATATGTTGAAGCTGAAAGTGAAGTAGGAAATTTAGGCTTAAAAATAATGCAAGGGAATAAAGAAGAAATTATAGATATAAAAGATACTAAGGGTGTAAATAAAATAGATTTAAGTAAATTTGAAAATGGGGAAATCAAATTACTATTAATAAATAAACAATGTGAGAATGTTAGCTTTGAAGCTCATTGGGAATAAATATATATTATAGGACAATGTAGTATACCAAGATATAAAGATTAAGTATTATATGGTTAAATTCAATACAGAATTATTTATGACCTTTGAATACTGCAAATATAGATGATATAATTTATGTGATATGTTCTATGCATAATATAAATTATTAAGATAAAGGGGGTGTTATTTATGCAAAATAAACCAGTGTTAGTTATTGTACCTGGCTCCATGCAAAGACTGTAATACACATACAGAACTAAACTTTGTTTGGAGCCAAAATTAAAATTTGGTTAAGTTGTTTTGTGCAGTCTTTGCTTCGTTATTTACGAACTAAAAAGTAGATAGGAGCGAGAATTATGAAATATGAAAAAGCACAAAATATATTACCTGAAGATGTTATTGAATTAATTCAAGAATATATAGATGGTGGATATTTATATATACCTAGAAAGTCTAGTAATAAAAAATCTTGGGGAGAAAGTAGTGGAACTAAGCACGACTTAAAGAAAAGAAATATAGAGATTTTTAACAAATATAAAGAAGGTATATCTGTTAAAGAACTTACTAAGTACTACTACCTTACTGAAAATAGCATTAGAAGAATTATTAGACAAGAAAAACAAATAGTATAATAAAGTGCCTCAAGTAATTATGAAAATTATTTGAGGCACTTTCTATATACTAGGGGAAAAAATCCATATCATTACAGAAATATTTACAAACTTGGTTATTACATATTAAAATGTTATGATTTTAATATGAACAATTAAAGCAAGAAAAGAGGAATGAAAATGAGTATTTTAACTGTTGAAAATATAACCCATGGGTTTGGAGATAGATGCATATTTAAAGATATATCATTTAGGTTATTAAAAGGAGAACATATAGGACTTGTAGGAGCAAATGGTGAAGGTAAATCAACCTTTATGAATATAATCACTGATAAAATAATACCGGATAGTGGAAATATACATTGGAGTAGCAAAATAAGTGTTGGGTATCTAGATCAACACACTAACCTTAAAGAAGGAAAATCTATAAGAGATACTTTAAAAGAAGCTTTTTGGAAGTTATTTTACATGGAAAATGAACTTAATAATATATATGATCAAATGGAGTTAATGAATGTAGAAGAAATTACAAAAGCTATTGAAAAAACTACTGAATTACAAGATATACTAATTAATAATGAATTTTATAGTATAGATTCAAAAATAGAATCAGTAGCACTTGGATTAGGGATTAGAGACATTGGCTTAGACAAAGATGTTTCAAAATTAAGTGGAGGGCAAAGAACTAAAGTATTATTAGCAAAATTACTTTTAGAAAAGCCAGATGTATTGTTATTAGATGAACCTACTAATTATTTAGATGAACAACATATAGAATGGTTGAAAAAATATTTACAAGCTTATGAAAATGCATTTATATTAATATCTCATGATTTAGATTTTTTAAATAGTGTTGTAAGCATAGTATGTCATCTTGAAAATAAAACACTAACAAGATATATAGGTGATTATGAAAATTTTATAAAGGTATATGAAGCTAACAAACTTCAATTAAAAGCAGATTACAATAGGCAACAAGCACAAATTTCTAAGCTAGAAGAATATATTGCAAAAAATAAATCAAGAGCATCAACCAGTGGCATGGCAAAATCTAGACAGAAAAAACTAGACAAAATTGACAGAATAGAAATAGTAAAGCATAAACCAAAGCCAAAGTTTAAATTTATAGAATCCAATGAATCAGGAAGAGTTATATTTGAGACAAAGGATTTAATTATAGGATATGATAAGCCATTAAGCAAACCTATAAATATAAGAATGGAAAGAGGACAAAAAATAGCTATAATTGGTTCAAATGGAATAGGAAAAACAACCTTATTAAAGAGTTTAATAGGGATTAATAAGCCTATAAGCGGAGATATAAAACTTGGAGAACATCAAGCGATAGAATACTTTGAACAAGAAATAAAAATAGAAAATGACAATACTGCGTTAGAAGAAATATGGAACGAATTTTATAAGTTAAATAGATATGAAATTAGAAGTATGCTAGCAAGATGTGGACTAACCAATGAGCATATAGATAGCAAAATAAGTATACTAAGTGGAGGAGAACAATCAAAAATTAGACTATGCAAGATTTTAAATAAGCCTAGTAACATATTGATTTTAGATGAACCAACAAATCACTTAGATATAGATGCAAAAAACGAACTAAAAAAAGCATTAAAAGAATATAGGGGAAGTTTGATTTTAGTATGTCATGAGCGTGATTTCTATAAAGATATTGTAAGTGATGTAATAAACTGTGAAAATTTTAAAATATAAAAATGGTATAATTATAAGCAAGAGGTGAGACCTGATGGCTAAAATTGATAATATGATGTCTATTCTATGGATGTTAAATTCAGATGAAAAAGTTACAGCAAAACAAATATCTGAAAAACTAGAAATAAATATAAGAACTGTTTATCGTTATGTAGATGCTCTTTCTGCTAGTGGGGTACCTATTATTGCAGACACAGGTCATAATGGTGGGTATACTTTATTGAACAATTTTGTAGAAGCACCTCTTTTTTTTGATATTGAGGAGCAAACAGCACTATTTCATGCAGCTATGATTGCAAAAGAATCTGGATATTTTTCAGGTGAAAAACTAGATACGGCAACATCAAAGTTGAAAATGTATTCAAATCAAGAACAAGAAAAAATTATAGAACAACATTTAGTAAGTCTTGAAGTGATAAGCCCAATTGGGAAACCATCTATGGACTTATTACTGAAAAAATTGGAGCAGAAAATAGTAAATGAATTATCTGTAGAAATTGAATATCGAACAAGTAGTGAAGAAAAATCAAAACGTAGATGCATTGACCCCTATGGAATTGTTTACTGGAAGAGTAATTGGTATGTTATTGGATTTTGTCATTTAAGAAATGACATTCGTAGTTTCAGAGTGGACCGGATTATTACTATTATGGAAATAGAAAATACTTTTAATCGTCCAGAAACATTTTCTGCTGGTCAATTCTTTATGAAAAGTCTACTGGGCGAAACAGAAGATAATCAAGGACTTATCCCATTAGTTATATCTGGAAAGATAAGTGCTTTGGATAATTTATCTCAACATTGGTTTTTTGGACATCATTTTAAAGAAAGAGATCAAAACAAAGTAATATTTCTACTTCAAGAAGAAGTTATTCATACTTATGTACCTAATTTACTCTTACCTTATGGAAAATCTATTCAAATAATTGAACCATTAAGCTTGAAACAAAAAATGATTGAAACTCTATTGGAATTAGTTAAGCATTATCAAGTTTGATAACTTCACTGACAGAATATGTCAGTGAAGTTATTTTATAATAAAAGATATCAATTAACTATAAAAGGAGTGTATATTATGAAAAATAAAAAAGTTTATCTTTATGTATTTAATACTATGTCAGACTGGGAAGTAGCCTATTTGACTGCCGAGCTAAATACGGGAAGGTTTTTCAAAAAAGGATTAGATCCTTTAAAGGTAATTACTGTAGGGGTTAATAAAAATCCTATAACTACAATGGGAGGGTTGAAAATTTTACCTGAAATTTCTATGGATGAATGTAACATTGAAAGTGAAGATACTTTAATTTTACCAGGGGGAGAATCTTGGACATCATCAATTCATGAACCTGTACTAGAAAAAGCAAAAGAAGCTTTGATAAAAGGAAGTATAGTTGCAGCTATTTGCGGGGCAACACTAGGACTTGCGAAGAAGGGGTTACTAGATTCACGAAATCATACAAGTAATAACTTAGAATATCTAAAAATGATAATACCTAATTATTCTGGAGAAAAATATTATAAAATGGAAGCTGCAGTAAATGATAAAAATTTAGTTACGGCTTCAGGGACGGCTCCGTTAGAATTTACGATTCAGGTGTTGAAAGCATTGGATGTTTTTAAACCAGAAGTTCTGAATTCATGGTTAAAGCTATACACAACTCATGAATCAAAATATTTCTTTGAGTTAATGAATTGTAATAAATAACTATCGCTAATGATTTTTCTGATTTATATACTTTTACTAATATAATGTATTAGAGTATAATTTTAGAGTATAGAATATAAATTGATATTAATTCAGTCAAAGTAATTAGAAAGGTTGGAAGAAAAATGATAAAAACAGTTGTAAAGGATATATTGTTTTTAGAACAAAAATCAGAGCCTGCCACAAAAGCAGATGTAGAAGTTATTAATGATTTAATAGATACATTAAGAGTAAATTTAGATCATTGTGTAGGAATGGCAGCTAATATGATAGGAGTAAAAAAACGTATACTAGTATTTAGTGCAGGTAACATTATAGTTCCTATGGTAAATCCAGTTATATTAAAAAAAGAGAACCCTTATGAAGCTAAAGAAAGCTGTTTATCTTTAACAGGTGTTAGAGAAACAACAAGATATGAAACTATAGAGGTGGAATACCTAGATATAAATTTCAAGAAGCATAAACAAGTATTTACAGGGTTTACTGCACAGATTATCCAGCATGAAGTAGACCATTTTGAAGGTATAATAATATAATAGTAACCTCCAATATTAAAAAATACGAATGGACTGTCTAAAAATATAGACAGTCCATTTTTTATGTTCGAGCAATTATATTTATATAGTTATTCAGTAATTATAGATAAGTTAAAATCTATTATAATTATTTTATGATAAGTAAAAATGTTTTTTATAATGTATAATTAGAGATACGTATAACATTTTTAAAATAAGAGGGGTGAATTTATGATACGCAAACTAGAAGATAAAGATATCGACACAGTTATGAGCATATGGAAATATAGCACAATTAAAGCTCATAATTTTATAGATAAAAAATACTGGGAAAATAGTTATGATATAGTTAAAAATGTATATATACCAGCATCTGAAACTTTTATATATGAGGAAAGTAAAGAAATAAAGGGATTTATAAGTATATTAAATAAAGAATTTATAGGGGCTTTATTTATTGATGTTAATACTCAAGGTAGAGGAATAGGAAGCAAACTAATAGACTATGCAATTAAAAATTATAAAAAACTTAATTTAGCTGTATATAAAGATAATAAAAAATCAGTTGAATTTTACTTAAATAAAGGTTTTGACATAATTATAGAACAGGTAAACGAGGATTCTGGATTCAAAGAATACATAATGGAGATTAAAATATAGATAGTGGGTATGATTTCAATGATATGTATCCACTATTGAAAATTACAAAAGTCATATTTAGAAAGAGCATATAAGGGGGAACTTATGATTAGGATAGCAATTTGTGAAGATGAAGAAGAAACACAATGTTTAATAGAATCTTATCTTCACAACATATTAAAAAATATAAATATAGAATATGAAATACAAAAATACAACTTAGGAGAAGAGTTACTAGAAGGTAACTTAAAAAATATAGATATATTACTTCTCGATATACAAATGGGTCAAATAAATGGGATGGATACTGCAAGGAAAATTAGAGAAGTAGATAATAAAATGGAGATAATATTTATAACATCTTTAATAGATTACATACAAGAAGGCTATGAGGTAAGAGCTTATAGATATTTATTAAAACCTATACAGCAAGAAGAATTAGAAAAACATGTACTAACTTGCATTAAAGAAATTGAAAATAAAAACAGTTATATATTAATAAAAAATAAGTCTAATACATATAAGATTTGTTCAGATGAAATAAAGTATATCGAAGTTCAAAAAAAGGATATGTTAATACATACAATAAATAAAAGTTTTGATGTGAGGTATAGTCTAGAAAAAATAGAAAAAGACTTAAAACTAGATAAATTTGTAAGATGCCATAAAAGCTTTTTAGTTAATTTAAGTTATGTAGAAAATGTAAAGTCAAATACTGCAATTTTAGAAAGTGGAGAAGAAGTACCTGTTAGTAGATATAGATATAAAGATGTTAAGGAGAAGTTTTTAAAATTTCTTGGTGATTCAATATGCTAAATTTTATGCCTAAGTTATTATTAGTTTTATCAATCATTACCCCTTTAATTATATTAAAAGGAATATTAACTTATAAAAAAGAAGGTAGGGAAAATCACAAAATTGTATTTTATATTTTATTGTTAGCAATCTATATTTTAGCTCGATTATTTAATATAGATAACCGTTATAATTATTTTAATAATGTAAACTATTTGTTTGATTTTATAGTATTTCTTGTAATGGGAGTATACTATAATTATTTTTATAAGATCGGATATATTAAATATACAATTCTCTTTTATTTATTTAATGTATATTACGGCTTATTCGAAAATATTATAAATAGAATTTTATTTATTG
>NZ_JBOFKN010000153.1:0-75605 GCF_051657365.1 Paraclostridium sp. | reverse complement strand
ACTAAAAAGCTGGAAGCTTTAAAATATAAATGGGATATAATTATCCCATTTTACATAAAAAATAAATAAAAATATGAAAAATGCGGAGAATATATAACATAAATAATAAATTATAGTGATATATACAAATTAAATTATAAAAATAAGTAAAAAGTGGTAGAAAAATGTCGAGAATAGTGTATAATATATTTAATGCAAAAAACTAAATAAAAAGGAGTAAGCTATGTCAATAATTTTAAACATTTTAGGAATCATAGTATTATTAGGTGTGCTTTACCTAGTATCTTCTGACAAAGCGTCGGTAAATAAGAAACTTATAGGAAAGGCTTTACTAATACAATTTGTACTTGCCTTTTTCTTAGTTAAATTCCCAGCAGGGAGAAATGTCGTACAAGTAGTATCTGACTTCGTAACGAATATATTAAGTTATGGAATGGAAGGTCTTACTTTCGTATTCGGACCATTAGCTGATGGAAGTAATGGATTTATATTTGCGATATCAGTTCTTGGAAACATAGTATTTATAGGAGCATTAGTAGGTGCACTTTATTATCTAGGAGTTATAAACTTCGTAGTTAAAATAATAGGTGGTGCAATACAAAAGGTTTTAGGAACAAGTGCTGTAGAGAGTTTTGTTGCAGTTGCAAATATGTTCTTAGGACAAACGGAATCTCCAATACTTGTAAGTAAATACTTACACTTAATGACTACAAGTGAACTTATGCTAGTTTTAATATCTGGTATGGGTAGTATGTCAGCTACAGTTTTAATGGGATATGTAGGAATGGGTATACCTATGGAATATTTACTTATAGCAGGGGCATTAGTTCCATTAAGTAGTATAATTGTATCTAAACTATTAATACCTGAAACTCAACATGAAGAGGTAGTTGAAAAGGTTGAAATGGATAGAAAAGGTGCTCATACAAATATAATGTCAGCTATATCAGAAGGAGCTACAAATGGTATGCAAATGGCATTTGGTATAGGAGCAGCATTAATAGCTATAACAGGGTTAGTTGCTTTAGTTAATGGTGGATTAGGAGTGATAGGTTTATCATTACAACAAATATTATCATACATATTTGCACCACTTGGACTATTAATGGGTCTTGATCCATCAAATGTATTAACAGCAGGTCAATTATTAGGTACTAAGATGGTTCTTAATGAGTTTATAGCATTTGGAGATTTAGGACAAATAATAAAGACTCTTGATCCTAGAACTGCTTTAGTTATATCAATATCTTTAGCTGGATTTGCTAATATATCAAGTATAGGTATATGTATATCAGGTATATCAGTATTTTGTCCAGAAAGAAGAACAGAAATATCTAATATAGCTTTTAAAGGTATGATAGGTGGATTTTTAGTAAGTACATTATCAGCTATGATAGTAGGATTAATATTATTATTCTAATAAAAAAAAGATTTGAGTATTC
The DNA here is from genome assembly GCF_051657365.1 of Paraclostridium sp. Taxonomy (NCBI): domain Bacteria; kingdom Bacillati; phylum Bacillota; class Clostridia; order Peptostreptococcales; family Peptostreptococcaceae; genus Paraclostridium; species Paraclostridium sp. The sequence continues at coordinate 74,163 of NZ_JBOFKN010000153.1, read as the reverse complement.
TCAAATCTTTTTTTATTGCGTAAAAAAGTAACTATACAATTACAAAAGAAATATAAAGATATAAAATTTGCTTATGATGGAATGTACTTGGATTTATAAAAAAATATGGTAATTCTTGTCAAAATATAGAAAACTATGTAACATTATGATAATATTATAAATATAAAAATAAAATTTAACATTAAAACTAAAGAGCAAAAGGGGCGATTAAAATAAGTATATCAAATTTGGTTTTTATGGGCATCCCTGAAGCTATAGTTATATTTTCATCAATAGGTATAATTATAGATAAAATAAATCGAAAACAAATAATGAGTATGTCTATAACTTATGTATTAGCCATGGCTTTTTTAAAAAATACTTTACCTGTAAGTATTAGTAATTTATTATTATATTTTACAATAGCTATTATAATTCACATATATTCTAAGGTTAATTTAGTACGCTGTTTTATTGTAACTGCACTTATTTTAGGTATTAAAATGATCACAGAAGTAATAACAATAACATTTATAAGTTTTACAGGAGTAAATCTTAATGTTATATTAGGAAATAATTTTTTAAGAACATTATCATGTTATGTATCCTTATTATTTATGATTGTTTTAATGAAGATACTTAAATACAAGTATTTTTTTCATGCTTTGGATATAAAAAAAATTTCAGAAAAAAATAGATATATGCAACATATACTTTTGTATATAAGTTTTTTAACTATGTCTATAATTGGAGTTTTAATATTACTTATATATAATGTAAGCAATATGGGATTTGGTATGGAAATAGTTATGCGTACATTTATAGTTTTAGCATTAGTTATTATATTATTTACATTACTTATAAGTATAATAAATTATGATAAAAGAAAAGCATTAAATGAATTAGAAAAAAAATTAATGGAAAAAAATTTAAAGCAAATGGAAGAAAATATTGATGCGTTAAGAATTCAAAGACATGATTATATGAACCATTTACAAATAATACTTATGCAAATGTCTAGTGGAAAGATAGAAGATGCTAAAAGGTATATATTGGGAATGGCTGATTGTGATAGTAATATATGTGTAGATTTTTTGACTGGGAATCACTGTATCGATGCAATATTAAATACGAAAAAATTAAAGGCATCTAAAAATGAAATAGATTTAACTGCATGTATAGATAGCTTGTTAGAAAACATAGAATTATCAGATTCAGAAGTTAGTTCTATACTTCTAAATATAATAGATAATGCAATTGATGAACTTAAAAATAGTGACAAAGAGTATAAATATGTCCATGTAGATATATATAAAGATGAAGAACATCATAATATATCTATTAAAAATAATGGATCAAGAATAAAAGATAGAAAAAAAATATTTGAAATTGCATATTCATCTAAAGGTGAAAATAGAGGTTATGGACTGTATTCTATAAAACAATTACTTGAAGAGCATAATTGCAGTATAGATGTAGAAAGTGACGATATGGAAACTGAGTTTAATATCCAGATACCAATTATAAAAAAAGTGGTTTAATTAATAAAAAAGGCTATATTTTAGAAAAAACTAAAATATAGTCTTTTTTATTGAAAAGTTTTTAAAAATTAGAATCATTAGCTTCGTAGTTTAAAATTAAGTTTTCATTTACTACAGCATAAGTATAAAATAATAAAATAAAAAATAAAAAGATATATATCATAAGATTTTCCCCCCTAGATTAAAATCTAATTAATATTATATTATACTAATAATTTCTAAATCCTTTTAAATATGGTAATACAGTTTAAATATTTGTAATTTCTATAAATCCATTTTTAATATTCATAATTTTATCTGAAACTTTTTTTGCAAAATTAAAATCATGAGTTATGATAAGAATTGATACACCTTGCTGTTTTAATGTATTAATAATATTAACAACATCATTAATACTATTAGGATCAAGTGCAGAAGTAGGCTCATCAAAACATAAGATTTTAGGAGATAAAGCAAAAGAGCGTGCAATAGATACTCTTTGTTTTTGCCCACCAGATAATTCACATGGATAAGCATTTATTTTATCTTCTAAACCAAATCTTTTTAAAATATTAAGGGCGTCTTTAGTAGCATTTTCTTTGCTTTGATTTAAAACATTTACTGGAGCTGTTATTATATTTTCGAGTACAGTCATATGAGGAAATAAATTGAAGCTTTGAAAGACCATACCTATATCTCCTTTTAAGTTTAAAATGTCTTTAGAATTTTTAAAAACTTTGTTGTCTACAATAATTTCACCTTTATCGAAATTTTCAAGGCCGGATATACATCTAAGTAGGGTAGTTTTTCCAGCACCAGATTTTCCAACTATTCCAATTACTTCACCTTTAGCTAATGTAAAGGATATATTTTTAAAAATCTCATTATTTTTAAAGGATTTATTTAAGTTTTTTACAATTAACATAACAACCTCCTAATTACTATAATATGAATAACTATTTTCTAGTTTTTTAAATATATTACTTACTATTAAAACTAATATTAAATATACAAACCCAACTTCTATTAAAGGTAGCAAGCTAAGGGTTCTATTAGATGCTATTTGAGCTATCGTTAAGTCCCAATATATAAACTAAAGAAGTATCTTTGATAAGAGTAATAACTTCGTTTGACATTGGAGCTAAAATGATTTTTACAACTTGAGGTGCTATGATTTTTTTATAAGTTATAAATTTGCTAAAGCCAAGAACAGAGCAGGCTTCATATTGACCTTTATCGATTGAATTAATACCACCTCTAAAAATTTCTGCAAAATATGCACTATAATTTAAAGTGAAGGCAAGGATTGCAACTGTGAATCTATCAAAAATCAGTCCTATAAGAGGTAGACCGTAGAATATGAAAATCAATTGTAATAAAAGAGGCGTACCTCTAAATATAAGAATGTAAAATTTTGATATAGATTTTAAAACATTATTTTTAGATAATCTTAAAGAACAGATAATTATACCTAGTGGTATTGAGAATATTAGTGTCAATAAAAACACTATAAAAACTATTTTTAATCCTTGTAACATATAGATTCCTCCTAATTTTAATTAAACCATTTATTATAAACTTCATTGTAAGTTCCATCATTTTTAATTTCTTCTAAAATTGTATTCACTTTATCTCTAAGTTGGTTGTTTCCTTTTTTAAAACCTACAACAAAGCTTTCTTTTCCAAAATTATTTTTTAGAATAGTAAAACTATTTTTCTTTGAATGAGATATATAATATCTAGCTAAAACTTCATCGGCAACAACTGCATCAACTCGTTTATATTCAAGATCTCTAAATGCATTATCAAAGCTATCGTATAATATTGGGGTTTTGTCTTTTAAATTTTCAACGAGTTTAGTATTTTTTTCTATGGCTTCAAAACCTGAACTTCCTTGTTGAGTACCTAAAGATTTATTATTTAAATCATCTTTGGTATGTATAGCTGAATTTTTCAAAGTTACTATAACCTGCTTATTAGTTAAATAAGGTGTTGAGTAATTTATCTTTTTCTTTCTTTCATCAGTAAGAGTATATCCATTCCAAAGTGCATCTACGTTACCTGAATTTAATTCTGTATCTTTCATAGCCCAGTCTATATTTTGAAATTTGACTTTCATATTTACTCTAGAGAAAACTTCTTTAGCTAAATCTATATCAAATCCTACGGCATTATTATCTTCATCTAGAAAACCCATTGGTACGAAACTATTATCATATCCTATTACTACTGTATTTCTATCATGGGTAGTTTTTAATGTAGTAGTTTGGTTGCTAAATCCTAAAAGAGAAAATGCAAAAGTTATGAATAATGATAATAAGATTAATATTTTAGTGTTATTTTTCATATATAAAATCTCCTTAAATAAAAATTGAAAATAATAAGTATATTTCTTTGCGCGCATAATGAAATAAACTAAAAAAACTCCCGCCTCTAGCTATTGCTAGAGGACGGGAGTTAACTCACGTGGTTCCACCTCTTTTTATTAATGCCTTACGACATTAACCTCTTTGAGTACGACATTAATAATGTTTATACTCTAGCACGATAACGGGTGCAGGGGGATCCGGAAACAGCCTAGTAAGATTTAACTTTTCGGTGTTCTGCTCAAAGATGTGTTCAAAGTAAAATCAATTGCACCTCTCACCAAACGGTAGCTCTCTGTTAAAGATGTTTACTTTTACTATTTCTTATCATTGCATTTAATTAACTGTATTTCGTATTGTTATCAATAATAAAACTTTTTTAAAAAGGTGTCAATACATATAATGATAAATTTTATATGGTAATTTATAGTAAAAAAATATATGTAAGAGTAGGACTATTTAGAAACTATGAAATAAGGAGGCTATATGAGTAGTTTTATATAACTACATTTACAATAGTAATCTGATATAATTATTTTAATAACTAGTAAAACTAAATCGAAAGAGAAAGGGGTCGCTATGGAAAATATAGTTATAGAGACGAAAAGATTGATTTTAAGAAAAATAAATGAAAATGATTATGAAGAAATAGCAGAGATATTACAAGATATAGATATTATGTATGCATGGGAAAAGTCTTTTTCTAAGGATGAAGTAATACAATGGATAAATAAAAATATAGATAGATATAGCAATGATGGATATAGTTATTACTTAGCTATAAACAAAGATAATGAAAGTGTTATAGGAGTCATGGGGCCATTGGTAGAGAGCATAAATGGAAGTGACTTTATAGGAGTGGCATATATATTAAATAAAAAATATTGGGGCAAAGGGTATGCGACTGAAGGTGTAGCATCATGTATTGATTATGCTTTTAAAAACCTTAATGCAGATAAAGTAATAGCTCAAATAAGACCTGAAAATAAAGCTTCTTGTATGGTAGCGCAGAGATTGAATATGAAAATAGAAGGTGAATTCACAAAATTATATGAAGGTAAAGAAATGAGACATTTAATTTACTCTATTGAAAAATAGTTAATATTTACATAAAAAATCCTATAGAATGATATTTTTTAATTGACACTCTATAGGATAAATTTTATAGGTTATTTATATTAAATCTGTTGATTGTTTAACTTATTTTTACAGAATTTAAGTGATTTGAATATAGCTTTTATAATTAGCAATACAGATATAAGTAAAGTTAATGAAAAACCTAATTTATTTACAAATGTATCACCTTCATGATAGTTATAAGTTCGTGATAAATTAAAACAAACCTTCCATAATATTAGAATAAGTGAAATTTGAATCAAATTAAAAATTACATAGTTTGTTTTAATTATATAAACTATATATATCAGCGTAAGTACGGATAAAGCTATGACTATTCCTAATATCTCCCTATCTTTAAATAAAATAGGTGTATCTGCTGTGAATATTATTTTTACTACCCAAGTTACAAATAACATTAGATTAATTGTAAGTGACGTTACGATATCTAAATGTTTATTCAAATATAATCATCTCCCTATTTTTATATATAGAAAAGTACCCTATACATGTAATTATCTTTTAAGTAAGATCAAAAATCAATAATTTAATTACTGTTTAAAAATTTTAATTACATATTTTTTAGTAGTAATTATTATTATTTAAAATATAAGCTTAGAAAGGAATAAGAATGATTAAATTTTCAAAATCAAAAATTATGGATGTTCATACAATTAGAGATTTTTATTGTAATTATGCTACATGGAAAGTTACTAGAGATTTAACAGATTGGGAAAAAATAATAAAAAATTCAGCATGTGTAATAACAGCGTGGAAAGACGATGAATTAGTAGGTGCAGCTAGAGGATTAAGTGATGAAGTTAGATGGGCGACTATTGTAGATGTATTAGTTCAGCCTAATTATAGAACTCAAGGGATAGGTAAATTGGTTGTTGAAAAATTATTAGATGATAGTACTATGAAGGTTAGAACTGTTTATCTAGCAACTCCTGATAAGGAAAACTTTTATACTAACTTAGGTTTTAAAATAGCTAACGAACATTGTTCATACATGATAAGAGTAAACTTAGATAAAGATGAAGCATATTTTTTACCGTAATATAATTAAATATTAATAGATATTAAGTATAAATAGTTATGAAAATAAAGAGAAAATAATTTTTCTCTTTATTTTCATGCAAAAAAGTTAGCGGAATTTAAAATTGGGTAACATTATGTTAGAGGTGATAAGATGAATAAATTAGACAATAATAACATAGAAAAATATGATGATTGTTCCAATGATTTTAAAATTAAAATTGTTTTTGAAAGTATTCTAGTGGGAATAGTTTCAGGGTTTATAGTCTCTATGTATAGATTGTGTTCAAACTATGCAGGGCAATTAAGTTTAAATATTTATAGATTTATGTCAAATAACTATGAATATATAATTTTAGGAATACTAGTGTTTGCTATTATTGGATATATTGTTGGGTATTCAGTTGAAAAAAATCCTATGATATCAGGTAGTGGTATTCCACAAATTGAAGGGTGTTTAAAAGGTAAGTTAAAAATACTACATTCTTTTAAGATTTTAGTAAGTAAATTTATAAATGGAGTTTTGGCTATGGGAGCTGGTCTATCGTTAGGAATAGAAGGACCGTCTATTCAATTAGGAGCTAGTTTTGCGCATGGAATATCTAGAAAGTTAAAGTTAGAAAAAAAGGAACAAATGATTTTATATTCTAGCGGAGCTGGGGCTGGGTTAGCAGCAGCATTTAATGCTCCATTTGCAGGAGTTATGTTTGTTTTAGAAGAGGTACATAAAGAGTTTTCTTCTATATTACTTGTCACATCAATTGCAGCGTGCGTTAGTGCTGATTTAGTGACTTGGATATTTTTTGGAGAATCACACACTTTAGCTATGAGTAAAGTTTTAGATATGCCACCAAAGTATTATTTATTATTAATAGTGCTTGGAATAATTATTGGAATATGTGGTGTTATATATAATAAAGGATTGCTTAAAACAATTGATATTTACTCAAATATAGGGCTTAAACTAAGATATAAAATGATAATTCCTTTTATGTGTGCTATTGTATTTGGAATGTTCTTACCACAAGTATTAGGCGGTGGAGATAAACTCATGAATAATATTTTTGCTAGTGGAATTACTTTTAAACTTGCAATTATACTTTTAGTTGGCAAGTATATATTTTCACTTATAAGTTTTGCACCAGGGACTCCAGGGGGGATATTATTTCCTGTTTTAACATTAGGAGGATTAGTAGGTATGATTTTTGCCAAAGGTACAATTTTTATAGGAGGAGTAGATCCAGCATTTGTAAATAATTTTGTATTATTAGCTATGGCAGGGATGTTTTCAGCAGTTGTAAGGGCTCCTATTACAGGATTTATATTAGTTTTTGAAATGAGTGGATCACTTACTCAGTTAGGACCTATAATTGTAGTTTGTGGGGTTGCATATTTAGTAGCTAATTTACTAAAATGTCCACCTATTTATGATTCATTATTAGAAAATAAAATAAAAGCAGAGAAAAAGATAGAAGCCGCATCATAAAAATGATGTGGTTTTTTATTACTATAAAAATACTTTGGAGAATATATATAGATTACTTTTATTTTAGAGATGATCAATAAATTAATAAGTTTGGAAAATTGAATAAAGGAAATTAGAAAGTAAAGTTGAAATAAGTTTAGATAAATTAAAGTATACACACGTTAGGAGGTATAATTTTTTGAAAATATATATAACAAGGCATGGACAAACCGAATGGAACGTAGAAGGGAAAATGCAAGGAAGTAAAAATTCAGACTTAACAGAACAAGGGAAGAAAGAAGCCTTGAATCTGGGAAATAGTTTAAAAGATATTAAAATAGATTATATATATACTAGTCCACTAACAAGAGCATATGATACAGCAGTACTTATAAAAGGAGATAGAGACATATCTATAGGAATACATGAAAACTTAAAAGAAATGAATTTTGGTATCTGGGAAGGCATGCATAATGATGATGTTCTAAAAGATTATGCAGATCAGCATTATAAATTTTGGAATGAACCTCATCTATATACATCAATAGGTGGAGAAACTTTTGACGAACTTATAAAAAGAATTAAAATTACTTTAAATGATATTAAAAATCAAAATAAGGGTGAAAGTATATTATTAATTACACATGCGATAGTTATAAAAGCTATATATGCAATTATTAAGGGTTATGAGTTAAAGGATTTTTGGAACCCTCCATATATAAAAAATACATGTGTAACGATATTAGAGTATAAGGAAGAGAAGTATAAGTTTATATTAGAAGCGGATGCATCACATGTTAAAATATAAATAAGTTAACAGAATGTATTAAACTATTTACAGATATATTTATTCAAAATTAGGATTGGGTACTTTTATTGGAGATTTTAGTGATGAAAACTCAAATCTTTTTAGAGAGTCAATAAAATATGCATTGCTAAATGGAATAAACTTTATTGACTATTATATATGTTTTATAAAAAATTTATAAAGAATAAATTCTGATATAATTAACTTAATAATTATCTTTATTTAAGTAATATATAAATTAAAATTTAAGGAGGTTTTTATAAAATGGAAATAAAATTAATAAAGCCAAATTTAGAATATGCTGATGATATAATGGAATACAGACGAGAGTTTTTAGAATCAGGAGAAGATTTAGCAGGGTGTGGAAATTTGAGATGGTGTTCTACTGCGAAAGAATGGATTGATAGAATTAATTTGATTGAAAGTGAAAGAACTTGTCCATCAGATATGGTAACTTCTAATGTATATATAGCAGTAAGATTAACAGATAATAAAATTGTTGGGGTGATTGATTTTAGACATCATATTGATAACCATCCTATATTAAGTGTATGGGGAGGTAATATAGGGTATTCTGTTCGTTCATGTGAAAGAAAAAAAGGATATGCAACAGAAATGCTTAGACAAATTATTATTAATTGTAAAGAATATGGGCTAGATAAGGTACTTATAACTTGTGATAATGATAATTTAGGTAGTGAAAAAGTAATACTTGCAAATAACGGAGTATTTGAAAATGAGGTAGAAGTTGGGGAAACTACTAAAAAACGCTATTGGATAAAATTATAAAATGTTATGTGAATTTAGATAAAAGAATCAATGAATAGTTTTATATATTTTTTCATTAAGGACACTATAAAAATAATAATTCGAAATAATAATCAAATATTATGGTATAATAAAGAATACTATAATAACAAGAGAAAGAGAGATTCAATGACAAAACCTAATTTTAACGATTACAACCTAAGTAAAGAAATATTAAAATCAATTGATATATTAAATTATAAAAGCCCAACAAATGTGCAACAACAAGTTATACCAGTGGCTCTAGAAAAAAAAGATATACTTGTAAAATCACAAACGGGTAGTGGGAAGACTGCATCTTTTGCAATACCTGTATGTGAATTAGTTGACTGGGAGGAAAATAAAGCTCAAGCTTTAATACTTACACCTACTAGAGAACTTGCAATTCAAGTTAAAGAAGATGTATTTAATATAGGAAGATTTAAAAGAATTAAAGTGCCTGCACTTTATGGAAGATCACCTTTTTATCATCAAGCAAAAGAATTACAACAAAAAACACATGTTGTAGTAGGAACACCAGGAAGAGTTATAGATCATATAGAAAGAAAAACTTTTGATATAGATAATATAAAATATCTTGTAATAGATGAAGCAGATGAAATGCTTAACATGGGATTTATAGATCAAATAGAAGAAATTATAAGTAGATTACCTAGAAATCGTGTTACTATGTTATTTTCAGCTACAATGCCTAATGATATAGAAAAACTATCTAAAAGATATATGAATGAACCTACTAAGATAGAAATAGAAGCTAAGACTTTAACAGTAGATAAAATAGATCAAGATGCATACAGAGTAGAAGAAAGTAAAAAACTGAACTTACTAAAAGATGTAACAGTAATAGAAAATCCAGATAGCTGTGTTATATTTAGTAATACTCAAGATAATGTAGATTCACTATATCGTGAACTATCAAAAGCTAAATATCCTTGTGATAAGATACATGGAGGTATGGAGCAAGATGATAGACTAAAGGTAATGTCTAGATTTAAAAAAGGATACTTTAGATATTTAATAGCTACAGATGTAGCAGCTAGAGGTATAGATATAGATAATATAACTCATGTAATTAACTACGATGTGCCAAAAGGAAAAGAAAATTATGTTCATAGAATAGGTAGAACAGGTCGTGGTGGAAAGAGTGGAAGAGCCATTACTTTTGTAACTAGAAAAGATGAGAGACTTATGAGAGATATACAAAGTTATACAGGTAAAGATATAACTATAAAAGTAGCTCCAAGAAAAAGTGAAGTAGATAATTTAAAAGAAGATTTTGAAGCTAAGTTAAAAACTAGACAACAAGTTAAAGAAGATAAAGGTTCTAAACTTAATCAAGAAATTATGAAAATTCATATAAATGCAGGAAAAAGAACTAAAATGAGAGCTGTAGATATAGTTGGAACTATTTGTAGTATAGAAGGCGTTAATAAAGAAGATATAGGTGTTATTAGTATACTTGATATATCAACTTATGTTGAAGTTTTAAACAATAAAGGTGAGTTGGTATTTAAGGAATTACAAAATAAGACTATAAAAGGTAGACCACGTAAAGTAAGTAAAGTAGATAATTTTTAATTAAATTTTATAGTAATAAAAAAGTTCTCTTGAAAAAATTTCAAGCGGACTTTTTTTATTTAAATAATTAAATTGTATAAATACACTCTAATTTTGATTTATTTAAGTCCTTAAGATTAAAAAAACAATTAAATGATTATTAATGTTATAAAAAATTGTATTTCACTATTTGAAGTCTGCTAATATAGATATAAAGGAGGGAATCTTTCAGATGATAACAGTTAATACAGAGAGATTAAAAATCATTGCGCTGGATAAGCAAAGCTTAAAACTTTCAATAACTGATTTTAATAAAATGGAAAATTTATTAGGATTAACATGTACAGATGAAAATATTGGGCAAAGAGAAAAAGAGGTATTTAAAATAAGGTTAGCTGATGTAGAACATAATGAGGAAAATTATATATGGTATACAACATGGATAGTTATATTAAAATCTAAAAATAGGATTATAGGGCATATAATGCTAAAGGGTTACCCTAATAAAAATAAGTCAGTTACTATTGGATATTACACGCAACAACCGTATAGAGGGTATGGATATATGAGTGAGGCTGTTATAGACCTAATAAAATGGATATCTTTAAATTCAGATATAGAAGTTGTTATTGCAGATACTTTAAAATCTAATAGTATATCTCAAGGGTTACTAAAAAAAATTGGCATGGAAATTTATAAAGAAGATGACGAGTGCTTTTGGTGGAAATTAAAAATTAAATAAGGCGGCAAAACAAAAATGATATCAAATGATAAATCTTGGGTAATCAAAACATACATAAATGAGTTATTGAACTTTATTATATTTACAGGATGCATGTTCAACTTAATTGATGATGAAAATTTTGATGAACATAATAAACCATGGCCAAATAACTTATTTAATTCTAATATAGATTCTATAGATAGCGATAAGCTTAAATCACAATGGGGATTATGGCTTAATGAAGTTATAGATGAAAGATATAACAATATTGACTCATGTACAATATGCACTATTGTTAATGAAAAGTACGATACAAGTAACTTTTCACAACTTGAGTACACCGAATTAAGAGAATGTTGTAAAAAAGCATATCCTTATTTTAATGAGTGGTGGAATATGCAAGCAGGTGGGAGCACGGCAATGTCTTTTTATGAGTTTATAGGAAATAATGAGATTTCTGAATATGTTAGCGAATTAGAATACAAAGTAAATAGAAAAGCAAAACCTTTTAAATTACACTTAGATATAGTATATACAGGGATACCTAGTGTATTAGATGTTAATGATGAATACATAGTTATAACTTCATATGGATACTTTAACTTAAGTAAATCTTGGTGGATAAATAAACTTAGCAATTTAATCTAGGATAGTGATTATGTATAACTATTAATAATATAACTGGAAAATTTCTTGAAAGTAGACTATAGTAGTTTACTTTATTTAAATCGTATATAAAAAAATAACTGTATCTTATGAATTGGAAAATTTCATATAAGATACAGTTATTTTTAAAATTTTATATAGATAATTTCGTAATATAATAATATTTTACAACATAATTTTTTAGCTATTGTATATAATATCTTTAATTTCTTTTAAAATAATTGGAAAATCCTTATTAGTTGTATCAATTTTTATTGTGTCCATTTTATCATACAATAATAGTTTTTCTAAACTTCTATTTATATTGTGTTCATTTCTTAATCCATTCTTAATATCTTTTTCTATCCTTGATATTAATGTTTCTTTTGAACAAGTTAACGTAATTTTATAGATATCTACATTACAAAGATTTAACTTTCTTAAAATTTCATTCATTATTTCGTCTGTATGTATTACCCAATTAAATACAATATGTTTAGTATTTGAATTTTTTATAAAGTTATTAAGAGTATGGGAAATATTATCTAAAACCATATTTTTGTTCTCATCATCTACTACGAATGGATTCATCATCCAACAATTATCACCATCTAACCAAAATGAATTTTCAAGCTCTTTATAAAGCATTTTGCTTATAGTAGTCTTTCCTACACCCATTACCCCATTTATTATAATTAATTTTTTATTCATCATTTACCCCTTTTTAACTTATATAATTTTGAACTTTGATTATATTATATATAACATTCAATTATTTTCCAATTACCCAATAATTAGGAATATATTTACTAAAAGTACCAATTAAATGAGTTATACATATAAAGTTGACGATACTACATATGGTATAATTATTATATATTACATATATTGGAGGCTAGAGCGATGAAATGTCCATACTGTGATAATGATATGGTATTAGGGATTATGCGTGGAGGAAGAGATTCAATCAAGTGGATTCCAAAGGATAAAGACAGGGGTCTAATTTTATCTTGTTTTGTTAAAGGAATTACAATACTAGACTGGTGTGATTCAAAGGTAGAAGGTTATTATTGTAAAGAATGTAATAAGATAACTATAGATTTGCCAGGTATGTAGAAATAATAATTTTGGAGATGATGATATGAATTGCAAAATAGAAAAATTAGTTGAAATAATTAAAGAAAGTAACAATATTGTTTTCTTTGGTGGAGCAGGAACTTCAACAGAATCAGGAATACCAGACTTTAGAAGCTCTAATGGACTATTCAATGAAAAACTAAATAAAAAATTTACACCAGAACAACTAGTATCGCATTCCTTTTATGTAATACACCCAGAGGAATTCTTTAGTTTTTATAAAGACAAGCTAATATACAAAAACGCAAAACCTAACAATGCACACATAGCACTTGCAGAACTTGAAAAAATAGGCAAATTAAAAGCTATAATTACTCAAAATATAGATGGACTTCATCAAATGGCAGGAAGCAAAAATGTTTTTGAATTACATGGATCAGTCCACAGAAACTATTGCGAAAACTGTGGTAAATTTTACGATTTAGATTCTATGCTTAACTTAGAAGGAACTATACCTTATTGTGAAGAATGCGGATCTATTGTAAAACCTGATGTAGTTTTATACGAAGAAGCCTTAGACAATGAAGTTATTAATAAAGCAGTAGAAGCTATAAGTAGTGCAGATTTATTAATAATTGGTGGTACATCACTAGTTGTTTATCCTGCGGCTGGATTTATAAATTACTTTAAAGGTAAAAATATTGTTGTAATAAACAGAGATGATATAAATATTAACAAAGATAATACTTTAGTAATAAACGAATCAATAGGAGAAGTACTTAAGGAAGCCATAATAGATAATAAGTAGGTATCGTGTTTCACGACAGCGTGTAATGCTTAGTTTATCATAAAAATGATTGAAATTAGTCAGGAAAAATGGTATGCTATCAAAAGTAAATCCAAAAAAAATGTCGTTACTATATATAATCAATTGCAAAATTGCGATTGTAAGATTATGTATTGAAGAGCTTATTTTTATAAGCTCTTTTTAGATGATAAAGAGAGGTAAATATATGATAAAAATTGACAACTTGTCTTACTCGTTTCCGCAAAAAGATCTATATAATAATATTTCATTTACATTAGAAGATGGTCAACATTGTGCTTTTATAGGAGCAAGTGGTAGCGGAAAAAGTACACTAATAGATATAATTATGGATCCAGAAAGATATATGTTTGATGGTAAATTAGAAATGGATCCAAATTGCAAAATTGGGTATGTAAGCCAATTTTCACAATTAGATAAAACAAAAGAAACTACAGTTTTCGAATATATAGCTGAACAATTTATTAAGCTACAAAATGAAATAGCATCTATTTGTAGCGAGATGGAAACATCTTCAGATATTGATACTTTACTAGAAAAGTACCAACAAGCTTTAGATGCACTTGATGCAATTGATGGTGATGATTTCGAAAGTAATATTAATAGGAAATTAAATCTTGCAGACCTAGGGAAACATAAAGATAAAATGATATCTGAACTTAGCGGTGGGGAATTCAAGCTTATACAAGTTATTAAGGAAATGCTTAATAATCCAGACTTAATGATTATGGATGAACCAGATGTATTTTTAGATTTTGAAAACTTAAATGCTCTTAAAAATCTAATTAACTCTCACAAGAAAACAATATTAGTTATTACTCACAACAGATATTTACTTAATCATTGTTTTAACAAAATTGTTCATCTTGAAAACACGGAGATTCAAGAATTTGATGGAAGATATATTGATTATAACTTATCATTGCTTCAAACTAAAATTGAGTTACAAGAACTATCTATTGCTGATGATGAAGAAATAGAGAAAAATGAGAAGCGAATAGAGAGATTAAGAGAGAGAGCAACTTATAATGCAGAAGCTTCTAATGGTAGAGCATTAAAAGCAAGGGTTAAAATTCAAGAAAGATTAGAAGCGCGTAGAATTAAAGCTCCATTTGTAGATATTAAACAACCTAATATAAAGCTAGTTACTGATAATGAAATTGAAGAAGGTATTGCTTTAAAAGTTAAAGATTATAGTGTTGCTTTTGATGAAGTACTTTTGGAAAATGTGAATTTTGAGATTAAATCTAATGATAAAGTAGCTATCATTGGTACAAATGGTATCGGAAAAACTACTTTACTAAGATCAATATTTAAAAATAATAATGATTCTATTGAAATAAACAATGATATTGAAGTGGCTTATTTATCTCAGATTCAAGGAGAAATATTAAATGAGTCTAATACAATACTTGAAGAGTTTTTTGATGCAGGATTTAAAAATTATAGAGAAATTAGATCATATATTTCAAGATATGGTTTTGGGGAAGATATTATTGAACAAAAGATAAGTTCTTTATCTGGTGGAGAAAAGAATATACTTCAACTTGCTAAAGTTTCAGCTAGTAAAGCAAATATGTTGCTTCTTGATGAACCCACAAGTCATTTAGACACATATTCACAAATAGCACTTGAAAAGGCTATAGAAAATTATAATGGTGCAATTTTAATGGTTTCTCATGATTACCATTTTATAATTAACTGTATGGATTATGTGTTGATGATTGAAAATAAAACAATTAGAAAAGTTAGCATGAGAAAGTTTAGAAAAATGATTTATGCTAGTTATTTTGATAAAGACTATCTAGAAATTGAAGAAAAGAAAAAATCAGTTGAGATGAAAATAGCATCAGCTTTAATAGATACTGATTTTGAACTTGCAAAAACCTTATCTGAAGAATTAGAAGAGTTGATTAAGTTACTTTAAGAGTTGAAATGATTATAATTTATTTCAATTTAAAGTATAATCAACTAATTACATGAAAAAATTAATGATAAAAAAACACTAAATATATTTAAAAACTAACCGTATTATTTAACATATACGGTTTTTTTTATTTAAAAACTTTTCAATATAGATAAAGACGGATTAAGGGAGATTTAATATGGATGTTAATCAATTAGTTACAATTAAACTTTTAAATGCGATGAATCAAGCAAATTCAAATAATAAAGATTACTCAAATAGTCAAACAGATATATTTGATTTAATACTAGAAAATACATTAGGAGGACTAGGAAGCTTAGGTAGCTCTGGACAAACATGTAATTGCAATTGTCATCATAGCAACCAAAGTGGATTAGATACATTAAATACATTATTAAGCTCTATAAATAACAATAAAATAAGTACAAGTGAAACTGATGAAAAAGTAAGTGTAAACAATATAGATGCCAATAAAAACAAAATAAATACATCTGAAAATAACATTAAAGAAATTACAGTTGGGAATATAAGCCCAACAGATAAAATGGATGATGCAGTTAAATTAATAGAAAGTAAAGTAGGTAATGAATATGTATGGGGAGCCACTGGACCTGAAACATTTGACTGTTCTGGATTAGTTCAATATGTTTACAAAAATGCTCTAGGAAAAAATATACCAAGAACATCATATGAACAAAGCAAATTTGGGCAATCAGTAGATAAACAAAATTTACAGGTAGGAGATTTAGTATTCTTTGATACTATGGGAAAAGGAAGAGTAAGTCATGTTGGAATGTATGTAGGTAACAATGAATTTGTACATGCAGCAAATGAAAATGATGGAATTAAAAAATCTAAGCTAACGGGGTATTATAGTACTCATTATAAGGGAGCTAGAAGACCATAGTTAAATTTTTTATAAAAAATAAATAGAATTTGTATATAAAAAATAAGCATAAAAGTCTTTATAGCAAAGATAATACTATGCTTATTTTTTATATACTCTATGTTTTTTACTACAAATATATTGATTTAAAAACCTACATAAGATAAAATTATTAGTTGGAAATCTAAGCAAGAAAGGGTGATTGCCATAAAAACAAATAGTATTACATTTAAATTGTTCTTATTAATATTTGTTTTAATAGTTTTTATAACAGGAATTATTAGTGCTTGGGTTATAAATGATAGCAATAAAATTGTTCAAGAAGAAATAAAAGTTATGAGAAGCCAAGTATTAGAAGAAGTTTCAAATAACGTTTCAATATTACTTTCCAATGTAGAAAGCATAGGCAATAATATTGTGGTAGATAGCAAATTGATAGATATACTATCTACTTCCAAGGCCAATGTTTATACAAATGAAAATAAATCAAAAGAAAACTATGATTACGTAGAAAACTTACTTATGGATCAGGTTTTTAAGTATGGTAAATTTAATATGAAACCAGAACTATACATAGTAGGAGAAAACGGTTTAAGTTATGGAACTTACTCTAAAAATAAATATGACTTAAATAGTATAAAAAATGAAAGTTGGTATGAAAAGATAATAAAAGCTGATGGAAAAACAGTTCTTATAAACACATATAGAGATGAAGATGGGATAGGACCATATAAAAATATACTAAAAATGGGTAAAGTTATAAAAGATTTAATAACTAATGAAACTTTAGGGATATTAATAATAGATATAAGTGAAACCATGCTCTATGATAGATATGCAGATCTTTTAGAAAGTGGAACATCAATTTATATAGTAGATTCTTCAGGAAATATAATATCAAGTAAGGACAAGAGATTAATAGGAACCAATTATAAAACTAATAAAAATTCAAACAACATAAACTCACATAGTAAAAATAACATAGAAATAACATCTGATATAGATGAATATGGATGGAATATAATTCAAGAAATACCTTCTAACATAATGTCAGAAGTATCTAATAAAATAGCTCAAAGGACATTCTATATAATAGCATTAATAAGTATTCCGGCTTTAATAATTACCTATAAAATATCATTTTGGATAACAAAACCAATTCTAAATATTAAAAATAAAATGGATGAAGTTATGAATGGAAATTTAAAAGCTAAGGTAGAGGTGGATAGAGATGATGAAATAGGACAACTTCAAAAATCTTTTAATACTATGGTAAATAGGCTAGACTCTTCAATTGAAGATATAAAAAAATATGAAAAACAAAAGCGTGTAGCAGAATTAAGTTTCTTACAAGCTCAAATAAATCCACATTTTTTATATAACACGTTAAGCGGGATAAGGTTTTTAGTGTCTATGAATAAAACTGAAATAGCAGAGGAAATGCTTTATAGATTTACTAAGTTACTAAGAAGTTTACTACCAAAGGCTAGTGAAATGATAACATTAGAAGAAGAGATAGAAAATATAAAAAACTATGTAGAGCTTCAAAAAATGAGATATCCTAATTGTTTTGAAATAAGTTACAAGATAAGCAAAGAAATAAATGATTTTAAAGTACCTTCATTTATACTACAGCCTATAATAGAAAATGCTATTTTATATAGTATGGAAAAAGAAAATAATAAAGGGATAATAAGCGTAGAAGCTTATAATAATGAAAATAGCATACGAATAATTATAAAAGACAATGGGATAGGAATGTCTAAAGATAAGTTAGAACATGTATTAAATAAAGAAGCAAGTATAAATAGAGTAGGAGTTATAAATGT
Organism: Paraclostridium sp.; assembly: GCF_051657365.1. Lineage (NCBI taxonomy): Bacteria > Bacillati > Bacillota > Clostridia > Peptostreptococcales > Peptostreptococcaceae > Paraclostridium > Paraclostridium sp. The sequence continues at coordinate 55,593 of NZ_JBOFKN010000153.1, read as the reverse complement.
ACATGAAAGAATACAATTAAATTATGGACAAGACTATGGATTAAAAATAGAAAGTATAGAAGGTAAGGGGACTAAGATTACTTTTATACTTCCAAATTAGGAGGAATAATATGTTAGATATATTAGTAGTAGAAGATGAAGCACCTATAAGAGACTGGATAGCATACACTATTTCAAATATTTCTACAGATTTCAATGTAGTAGCTAGTGCATCAAATGGTAAAGAAGCTTATGAACTGGCAATTAATTTAAAGCCACAAGTTATTATAAGTGATATAAAAATGCCTATAATGGGAGGAATTGAGCTTACAAAAGAAATTAAAAAAATTTTTTCGGATATATATATAGTTTTATTAACCAATTATGCAGAGTTTTCCTATGCAAAGGAAGCCATAAGCTGTGGAGTGTATGAATACTTGATAAAATCAGATATAAGACCTAAAGAATTAAAAGAAGTTTTAGAAAAAATTCAAGATTTAATAATAACTAAAAATAATGAAATAAAAGAAATTAATGATAACAATAATAATGAAAAATATTCTAAATCTGTAAATAAAGCTATAGAATATATAACTAAAAACTACAAAGAACATATATCATTACAGGATATATCAAGTTATGTTTATTTATCGCATGAATATTTTTCTAGATTATTCAAAGATGAAGTTGGAGAAAATTTTAGTTCATATTTAACTAATTACCGAATGAAAAAAGCGGAAAAACTTTTAAAAACTACAGATATGAAAATAGCTCAAGTAGCTATAGAAGTAGGTTATTCAAATGCAAGTTATTTTTCTAAAAGTTATAAAAAATATAAAGGAATATCACCAGAAGAAGATAGATAAAATTAAATATATAATCTTGCTTATGTCAATATATTACAAAAAATATCAATATATTTTTAAATAAGCAAGATTTCACATTGAAAAATATCAAAATTATTAAAGTATATATCAATAGGGTTTATGGAATGAAAACGTTTTATTTAATATAATATTATTAAAGCAGAAGGGAATAATTAATATATGAAATTAAACTATAAGAAAATAATAGTATTAACAAGTTTAATATTAATTATGATAGTTGCTTATTTACAACAAAACAACCAGAACAATATAGTAATTAAAAATGATAATATCATAAAGATTGGAATTATTTTTAATGAAGCTGGATTAGGAGATAAAGCTTTTAATGATTTGTGCTATGATGGCATACTAAAAGCACAAGAAAAGTTGGGAGTTGAATTTGATTATTCTCAATCTAAGGATAAATTTGATTATTATAAATTGGCTAAAAAGTATGCTGAAACTAAAAATTACGATCTTATAATCTCTGTTGGAGGAGAACAAGAAGAGGCTGTAAGCAAGGTTTCTAAAGAATTTTCAAATCAAAAATTCTCAATAATAGATTCAAAATTAGACTTACCAAATGTAAGTTCTATAAGTACAAATTGGGCACAACAAACTTTTTTAAATGGAGTAATGGCGGGGTTATCACTTTCACAAGAATCAAGTGATGATAAAGCGGTAGGTGTTATATTAGGAAAAAACCTACCTTACTTAAATGAAGGAGCTATAGGATTTGAAGCTGGCATTAAGTATATTAATCCTGATATAAAAGTCATGAAAGCTGTAGTAAATGATTTTTCAGATCCTGCAAAAGCAAAAGAAATTGCACTTTCAATGTATAACAAAGGTGCAGAGTATATTCAACAATTATCAGGTCAATCGGGACTAGGTGTATTTTTAGCTGCAAAGCAAGTAGATAAATATGCATTTGGAGTAGATAGCAATCAAAATTCTTTTGCACCAGATAATATAGTATCAACAGCAACAAGATATGCTAATGATATAATTTACAAAGAAATAGAAGTTATAAAAAATAACTCGTGGAAACCAGGAGTGCATAAAATTGGACTTGGAGAAAACGTTATCGACTATACGAGAGAGGGTTCTAATGTAGAAGTTGATTCAACTATAATTGAAAATGTTGAAAAAATTAAAAAGTCTATAATAAATAAAGAAATAAAAATACCTACAACTCCTGAAGAATTAAACATATGGGTTAAGTCAAATCAATATAAAGCTAATAGATAAGGGGAGAGTTAAAATGAGACTATACGATATAATATCTAAAAAAAGAGATAAGAAAGAATTATCTAAAGAAGAAATAGAATTTTTTATAGAACAGTATACTAAAGGCGAAATACCTGATTATCAAGCTTCTGCATTATTGATGGCAATATATTTAAATGGATTTACTAAAGAAGAAACAGCAAATCTTACTATGGCAATGGTTAACTCAGGAGATGTAGTAGATTTAAGTATGATAGAAGGAATAAAACTAGACAAACATAGTACAGGAGGCGTTGGAGATAAAACATCTCTTATATTAGTACCTATGGTCTGTGCAGCTGGAGGAAAAGTTGCAAAATTATCAGGAAGAGGACTTGGACATACTGGTGGAACATTAGATAAATTAGAATCTATACCAGGATTTAATATATCAGTAGAAGAAGAGAAATTTAAAGATATGGTTAAAAATGCAGGACTAGTTATAGCAGGTCAAACTCAAAACTTAGTACCAGCAGATAAAAAAATATATGCACTAAGAGATGTAACTGCAACAGTTGATAGTATACCTTTAATAGCTGCAAGTATAATGAGTAAAAAAATAGCTTCAGGTTCAGATGCAATATTATTAGATGTTAAATACGGTGAAGGTGCATTTATGAAAACAGCAGAAGATGCAAATAAATTAGCAACTGCCATGGTTAACATAGGTAATAGTTTAGGAAGAAAAACATCTGCAGCAATAACTTTAAATGGAGAACCATTAGGATATGCAATAGGAAATGCTCTTGAGTTAAAAGAAGTTATAGAAATATTAAAAGGTGAAGGACCAGAAGATTTAAGAGAACTATGCTTACAATTAGGAGCTCAAATGCTTAAAATAGGTCAGATAGAATTAGATGTTAAAAAAGGTAGAGAAATGCTTGAAAAAGTATTAAAAGATAATTCAGCTTTAGGAAAATTAAGAGAACTAGCAGTACTTCAAGGTGGAGATCCAAAAGTTATAGATAATCCAGAATTATTTGAAATAGCACCGCTTACTCACCAAGTAAAAGCTAATAAAGAGGGATATATATATGATTTAAATGCAGAAAAAGTAGGAATAGCATCACTACTTACAGGAGCAGGAAGACATACTAAAGATGATGCACTAGATTATGGAGCAGGAATTATACTTGAAAAGAAAATGGGAGACTATGTAAAAGAAGGCGATATATTAGCTACATTATACTTAAGTGATGAATCTAAGTTTGAAAAAGCAGAAGAAGAATTACAATCAGCTTATGACATACAAGGAAAAGCTCCAGTAAAAAGTTTTATAATACATGAAATTATAGAATAATATTAATACATAAAAATTAGGCAAGGAGGAATTGATTATGGATAATAAAACAATTTTAAGTATGGTAGATCATACTTTATTAAAGCAGACAGCTAAATGGGAAGATATAAAATTAATATGTGAAGATGCAATGAAATATGATGTAGCATCAGTTTGTATACCTCCATCATTTGTGAAACAAGCTAAAGAGTTTGTAGGAGACAATATGAAGGTTTGCACAGTTATAGGGTTTCCAAATGGATACAATACTACAGATGTAAAAGTATTTGAAACAACAGATGCTATACAAAATGGTGCGGATGAAATTGATATGGTTATAAACCTAGGAATGGTAAAAGAAAATAAATTTGAAGATATAACAAGTGAAATAAAAGCTATAAAAAAAGCTTGTAAAGATACAGTATTAAAAGTAATAATAGAAACTTGTCTTTTAAGTGAAGATGAAAAAATAAAAATGTGTAAGTGTGTAACTGATGCTAAAGCAGATTTTATAAAAACTTCAACTGGATTTAGTACAAATGGAGCTACAGTAGAAGATATAATATTATTTAAAGAAAATATAGGTTGTGATGTTTCAATAAAAGCAGCAGGAGGAATAAAAGATCTTGATACTGCTAAAATATTTATTGAAAATGGTGCAAAACGACTTGGAACAAGCTCAATAATAAAAATTATTAATAATGAAGAAGTAAATGGATATTAAAATTTAAAACTAGGGAAAACGATTTTAAAAAATATAATATAAAATGAGAGGTAATTATCATGAATAATTTATATGAAAAAATAATAGAAAGTGCAAATTACATAAAATCAAAAACTACTATAGAGCCTACTATTGGACTTATATTAGGTTCAGGTCTTGGAGTTTTAGGAGATGAAATAGAAAACCCAGTAACGATAAGTTATGATGAAATACCAAACTTTCCTGTATCAACAGTTGAAGGTCATAAAGGACAATTAGTAATTGGACAACTAGAAGGCAAGGATGTTGTAGCTATGCAAGGTAGATTCCACTTTTATGAAGGATATCAAATGCAAGAAACAACTTTTCCAGTAAGGGTTATGAAAGCACTTGGAGTAGAAACTGTATTTGTAACTAATGCGGCTGGTGGAGCTAATAAATCTTTTAAACCGGGAGATTTAATGATAATAAAAGATCATCTAAACTTAGGAGGGAACAATCCTTTAATAGGCAAAAATGACGATAGATTAGGAGTAAGATTCCCTGATATGTCTACTGCATATACACCAAAATATATAGATTTAGCTAAGCATTGTGCAAAACAGTTAAATATAGATATAAAAGAAGGGGTATACGCATTCTTTACAGGACCTACTTATGAAACTCCAGCTGAAGTTAAGATGGCTCAAATATTAGGTGCGGATGCAGTTGGTATGTCAACTGTTCCAGAGGTGATAGTTGCATCTCATAGCAATTTAAATGTTGTAGGTATTTCATGCATAACTAATATGGCAGCAGGGATACTTAATCAACCTTTAAATCATGAAGAAGTAATTGAAACTACTCAAAGAGTTAAACAACAATTCTTAAATCTAGTTAAAAGTATAGTTCACAACATATAATTAAGTTCATATTTGATAAACTTAAAATTTAGTTAATTAGTTATAGGGAGAATTACTTATTATAGCTAATTAACTAAATATCATATCATTAGAAATTATCATATAGAAAAATGAGGGCGAGAAAAATGTCAATAATATTAAATATAGTGGGGATAGCACTTCTATTAGGTGGATTATATTTAGTATCACCTAATAAAAAAGATGTTAACAAAAAGATGATATTAAAAGCTTTAGGAATTCAGGTAGTATTAGCATTTTTATTATTAAAGTTTCCACTTGGAAGAATGGGTATTGAAAAAATATCAGATTTTGTAACTAAAGTTTTAGGATATGGAGCACAAGGATTAGGATTTATGTTTGGTCCACTAGCAGATGCAGGAGCTCCAACAGGAATGATATTTGGTATACAAGTTTTAGGAAATATAATATTTATATCAGCATTAGTGGCAGCACTTTATTATATAGGACTTATAGGGTTTGTTGTAAAGATTATCGGTGGGGCTATAGAAAAAGTACTAGGAACAAGCAAGGTAGAAAGTTTTGTTGCAGTTGCTAATATGTTTTTAGGGCAAACTGAATCACCTATACTTGTAAGTAAGTATTTAGGTGGAATGAGTGAAAGTGAAATTATGTTAGTTTTAATATCTGGTATGGGAAGTATGTCAGCTACAGTTTTAGGTGGATATGCAGGATTAGGAATACCTATGCAATATCTTTTAATAGGAGGAGCTTTAGTTCCTTTAGGAAGTATAATAATATCAAAGATTATATTACCAGAAAAAATACTAGAAGTTGCAACTGTAAACACTGTAATTGTAGAAGATGGAGATGAAGTTGATACTTTAGCATCTGTTGAATGTGCTGCAACTACTATAACTAGTGATGAAGTAACTATAGATAACAAGGGTAATAATAGTAATATAATGGAAGCTATATCTCAAGGAGCTACGGACGGACTTAATATGGCACTAGGTATAGGGGCATCACTTATAGCTATAATAGCTTTGGTAGCACTTGTAAATGGTGGACTGGCAATGATTGGATTATCATTAGAAGGTATACTATCTTATGTATTTGCACCTATAGGGTTCTTTATGGGAATACCTAAAGAACACATATTAACAGCAGGACAATTACTTGGAAGTAAATTAGCGCTTAATGAATTTGTTGCTTTTGGTGAATTAGGACCAATGTTACACAATTTAGATTATAGAACTGGACTTATGATGGCAATATCTTTAACAGGATTTGCAAATATATCTAGTATGGGTATATGTATATCAGGAATATCAGTATTTTGTCCTGAAAAAAGAGGACAATTAGCAGAACTTGCATTTAGAGGTATGATAGGTGGATTTTGCGTAAGTGTTTTAAGTGCATTGATAGTAGGAGCTATAGTAGCTTTATAAAATAAATATATAACCAAAAGGAGATTAAGACAATGAAAATATTTATAGATACAGCAAATATAAATGAAATAAGAGAAGCTAATACTTGGGGAATTATAGATGGAGTAACTACAAATCCATCTCTTATAGCTAAGGAAGGAAGAAATCTTCAAGAAGTTATAAATGAAATATGTTCAATAGTTGATGGACCAATAAGTGCAGAGGTAATAAGCTTAGAATCTGATAAGATGGTTGAAGAAGCTATGGAATTAGTTAAATTACATAAGAATATAGTTATAAAAATACCTATGTGTATAGAAGGATTAAAAGCGGTTAAAGTACTAAATGAAAAAGGTATAAAGACTAATGTAACGTTAATATTTTCATCTCAACAAGCATTACTTGCAGCAAAATCAGGAGCAACTTATGTAAGTCCATTTGTGGGGAGATTAGATGATATAGGATTTAGAGGAGTTGAACTTATAAATGAAATAGCTACTATATTTGAAGTTCACGATATACAAACTGAGATAATATCAGCTAGTATAAGAAACCCGATACATGTATCAGAATGTGCCATGGCTGGATCTCATATATCTACTATACCATTTAAGGTGTTAGAGCAAATGGCAAAGCATCCACTAACAGATATAGGAATAGATAAGTTTTTAAGTGATTATAAAAAACAAACAAAGTAATTAATTAAAAAAATAAAAAAATATATACATTTTTAAAAAAAGATGATATAATAAATTATGTAAAAACGTAACACGTTTATACAATATTAAATCAGGAGTAATCTTGATCGGTTTATAGGAGACAGTCAAAATGACTAATGGAATAGTAAAATGGTTCAATAACGAAAAAGGATTTGGATTTATATCAGTTGAAGGTGGAGACGATGTATTCGCTCATTTCTCAGCTATACAAAGAGATGGATTTAAATCATTAGAAGAAGGTCAAAAAGTAAGCTTTAATATAGTTGAAGGTGCTAGAGGTCCTCAAGCAGAAAACATAACTATATTATAATATATAGATTGATTCGGAAAAGATCCCTTAGGGGATTTTTTTTTATAAAAAATAAAAATAAAAAAACTATATACATTACGTAAAAAAGGTGATATAATAGAACTTGTAGAAGCGCAAGACGTTACTACAAAAGTAAATCAAGTTAAACTTGATATGGTTTATAGGAGACAGTCAAAATGACTAATGGAATAGTAAAATGGTTCAATAACGAAAAAGGATTTGGATTTATATCAGTTGAAGGTGGAGACGATGTATTCGCTCATTTCTCAGCTATACAAGGTGACGGATTCAAATCATTAGAAGAAGGTCAAAAAGTAAGCTTTAATATAGTTAAAGGTGCTAGAGGTCCTCAAGCAGAAAACATAACTATATTATAATATATAGATTGATTCGGAAAAATCCCTTAGGGGATTTTTTTTTATACCTAAATTTATAAGAAAGAAATAGTCACTTTATTTATATCATTATAAAGAGGAAAATAGACTATGATTGTATAATTGTATAGAATATAATTTAAATTATAGGTGGGAAAAATATATGAAAGATACTAACATTTGTCCTAAATGTAACTCTAGAAAAATAAAAAAAGTTAAATCAGTACAGATCCAAATGCAAAATGGTATTATTCCAAAATATTTAAATCCTTATTACTATATTTGTACTAAATGTGGATATACTGAAATATGGATAGAGAATAAGGATGAACTAGAATACATAAATGAAAATAAATAGATTAAATATGATTAATTGTAGTAATTATTATATGTATATGGACTTTTTACGTTTGATTTATAATTATGTGTAAGATATTAAATAGTTTATTTTGGTAGAGGGTAATAAAACATTACCCTCTAAATTTATATATAAGGGGAAATTGGGGATGAGTGACTATATAAAATGGATAAGAAACAAAGTTGGACATGATATGGTAATTTTAAATTTTGCAGGCGCATGTATTACTAATGAAAATGGTGAATTACTATTGCAAAGACGAAGTAGAAATGATAAAATATGGGGGTTGCCAGGTGGGTGTATTGAAATTGGAGAATCCGTAAAAGAGGCTGCAATAAGGGAAATTAAGGAGGAGACAGGTCTTGAAGTAAGTATAGATTATTTATTAGGCATTTATTCTAAGTATTTTACAGAATACCCAAATGGAGATAAAATTCAGAGTATATGTCATTTATTTAAAGCTAGCATCTGTGGTGGAGAATTATATATTGACAATTATGAAACTTTTGATTTGAAGTTTTTTTCAAAAGAAGAAATTCCAAGGTTATTTATAAATCAGCATGAAGATGCAGTGCAGGATTTTTTTGAAGGTAAAAAAGGTGTATTTAGATAAAATATAAATATTGTTAAAATATAAAAGTGGATGTCTCAAAAATTAATTTGAAGATATCCACTTTTTATATTAAAAAAGGGTTGCAATTTCAAATGAAGATGTATACTATGTAGATATATAGTTAATTACTCAAGTAACTAACTAGGTGAGTGAGGTGATAACTTGAAATTAATACTTAATGACAATGAACCAATATTTGTGCAAATAGCAAAAGCACTAGAAGATGAGATAATATCTGATGGTATAATGGAAAATAATCAAATTCCATCGACTACAGAGTTATCAAAACTATACAAAATAAACCCAGCCACTATACTTAAAGGGGTCAATATGTTGGTTGAAAAAAATATTTTATACAAAAAAAGAGGGATTGGTATGTTTGTATGTGAAGGGGCAAAAAAAATTATAAGTGAAAGTAGAAAAGATAGTTTTAAGAATATTTACATTAAAGAGTTTTTAGAAGAAGCTAAAAAGATAGGTATTGATAAGCAAGAATTAGTAGAAATAATTAATAAATATTTGTAAAGGGTGATGAATTTGAATAGGGCAGTAGAAATTAAAAATCTTAACTATGAGTTTAAGGATAAGTTGGTATTTAATAATTTAAATATAGATTTTGAAGAAAATAAAATCTATGGGTTGCTTGGGAAAAATGGAGCAGGTAAAACTACGTTGATAAATATAATAACTAATCAACTAGTAAGTAAAAGTGGAGATATAAAAATATTTGGATTAGATCCAAGAAAAAATCCAAATGTCTTAGAAAATGTATGTGTGGTTAGAGAAAAAGAGTTTTATAATTTAGATTCTAAGGTGAAAACTATATTTAGTATGTATTCAAGTTACTATAGTAATTATGATAAAAATCTAGAAACAAAGCTTTGTGAAATATTTGAGATAGATAGAAAGGCTGTATATAAGAAGTTATCAAGAGGTATGAAGACGTCAGTTTCTAATATTATTGGTATATGTTCTAATGCCAAAATAACTATATTTGATGAACCTACAATAGGTCTTGATCCATCTAATAGGAAAGCTTTTTATGATATTTTACTAGAAAGTTATATAAATCAAAATAGGACTATAATTATATCTACGCATTTAATTGATGAGGTGGGAGATCTTTTAGAGAAGGTAGCTATAATAAAAGACTGTGAAGTTTTAGTAAATGACTATGTAGAAAATGTAAATACAAAGTCCTATTATATTAGTGGGAAAAAAGAAGATTTAAAAAATTTAGAGATTATAAATTCTATGAAGAGAGTAAACTCCTTTGGAAGTTCAGAAACTTATTTTTATTATGGCAAAATAAATAGCAGTGATATGAAGTTTATAAATGAATGTGATATAGAACTAGATAGTATGACGCTTCAAGATTTATTTATAAATATTAATAAAAAGGAGGTAAATCTTTATGAATAGTATAAAACCACATCTTATGTTTTTAAAGCATTATTACCAATATTGCATGATATTTGTATTGTTTTTTATAGGAGTACAGATGGGTATAATTTTATTGCAAGGAGCATTTACAGGAGAAGATATAGCGAATCAGTTTATGGTATATAGATCACAACTTAAAATGATGGGTATTTTCTTTCCTATGATATTTTCTTTAAGTTTATCTATAAAAGAATTCTCAGGGGCGATGAGCATAAGAGCAGATAGAATTGCCTTCTTGAAAGCCTCAATAATTTTCATAATAGTTTTTAATTTTTCTATATTAATATTAGTAAATCTTGCAGAAATTGTGATTTTAATTACTTGCAATACAGATAATTTTATAGCAGGGAATGAGTCTGAAATAGTAAAGTTAATTATAGGAGATCAAGGTATAGTAGGTAGCTTTTTAGGGCTATTTATAAGTCAAATATCATTTAGCTTAATAGGGTTTATGTTTGGGGCTATATTTTATAGAATTGATATAAAAACTAGTTTAATTTTATTTATAGCTTTACCAATTGTATTAGCATTATATATAACTAGGTTAAGTTATATAAATGCACCTATAATAAAATTAATAGGGGAGAATCTATTATTAATAGTAGAGTATTTTATAAGAAATCCAATTGTATTTTATTTTGTAGAGTTAGTAGTAAGTACAATATCAATATCATTAGCTTATTTAATGCTTAGAAATGCACCTATAAAAGACTATGCACATAGTAAATTAAAATTTAGAATTTTAGGTAGATAGTTAAAAGATTTCTCAAAGGAGAAATCTTTTTTGTGTATAATATTAATATAGAGATAATTATACACAAAACATATTAAAGGGGTAGATTATGGAAAAATTTAATTGTAGTATAGCTGATATAAGTAAAGAATTAATAACTGAATTTAATGCAACTGAAATTACATCTGAAGAATTAGTAAAACAAAGTGAATGCATTTATGAGGATATTGATAAAAATACAACAAAAATATACATTATAAATGATGAAAATATAATAGAAAGTTTACTTAGTAGGAGTGAAAAAGAAGAAATATTGATAACTATAGAGCATTTTAGAAAAAATGGATTAGATAAAGATAATGTAGATGAAGTATGTATGGAATTTATGAATAAAATTAGTACAGGAAAATTAATAGTGATAACTTTAGAAAGTGAAGATAATATTAATTTATCAGGATTTACCATGCAAGGAAGTGGAGAAAAATTATATAACTACCTTTTAGCACTTACAGGAGAAACATTTGAAAAAAACACTAATCTATTAGATGAAACTATTTATGAATTAAAACAATTTAGACCTTATGGAAAGTTTTTTAAATAGATATATAAAGCAAGAATTAAGTTTAATATAATTCTTGCTTTTTTTTAGTATTTATTACAAAATTTGTATAATCCTATTGAATTTAATAACATTTGTCCGTATTAAGATAGTAGATAGGAGGAGTTTTATGAAAAATACTAGAAAAAATAAAATAACAACGGGGTTAATATGTTTAAGCATCATATTAAGTATGAGCATATTCTCAGTTAATAGTTTTGCACAAGAAACTAATAACAACAAAGAAGAAATTGATACAGGAATAGCTAATTTAAATTATAATCGAAATGAAGTTTTAGCTACAAAGGGTGACAACATAGAAAATGTAATTCCAAAAGAAGGTTTAAAATCAAATGATAAATTCGTAGTAGTAGAACGTAAGAAAAAAACACTTACAACATCTCCAGTAGACATTTCTATTATTGATTCTGTGACGGATCGCACATATCCAGGGGCATTACAACTTGCAGACGATGCTTTTGTTGAAAATAGACCAAATATTTTAATGTGTAAGAGAGAACCTATAAATATTAGTATAGATTTACCAGGTATGAAAAAAGAAAATACTAAAACTGTAGAAAATCCTACTTATGGAAATGTATCCGGAGCAGTAGATGAGTTGGTGTCAAATTGGAGTGAAAAAAATTCAAGCACACATACCTTACCGGCAAGAACACAATATGTAGAGTCTATGGTTTATAGCAAATCACAGATATCAAATGCACTTAATGTTAATGCTAAAGTACTTGATAATTCTCTTGGAATAGATTTTAATGCAATAGCCAATGGAGAAAAAAAGGTTATGATTGCAGCATACAAACAGATTTTTTATACTGTAAGTGCTCAATTGCCAAATAATCCTTCAGATATTTTTGATAATAGTGTTAGCTTTAAAGCGTTAACTCGAAAAGGTGTAAGTAATGAAACACCTCCGCTTATGGTATCTAATGTGGCTTATGGAAGAACTATTTATGTTAAATTAGAAACTACATCGAAGAGCAAAGATGTTCAATCAGCATTTAAGGCTTTAATAAAAAATAATAGTGCAAGTAATAGTACTCAATATAAAGATATTTTTGAAGATAGTTCATTTACTGCTGTGGTTTTAGGTGGAGATGCACAAGAACATAATAAAATTATAACAAAAGACTTTGATGAGATAAGAAATGTGATTAAAGATAATGCAACATTTAGCTTGAAAAACCCTGCATATCCAATTTCATATACAAGCACTTTTTTAAAGGATAACTCAATTGCAGCTGTACATAATAAAACGGATTATATAGAAACTACATCTACTGAATACTCTAAAGGAAAAATAAATTTAGATCATAGTGGAGCATATGTTGCCCAGTTTGGCATAGAGTGGGATGAAGTTTCTTTTGATGATAATGGAAATGAGGTTTTAACACATAAGACTTGGGATGGTAACTATAATGATAGAACAGCTCATTTTTCTACAGTAATACCTCTACCACCAAATAGCAAAAATATAAGAGTTTTAGCTAGAGAGTGTACAGGTCTTGCTTGGGAGTGGTGGAGAACTGTTATTGATGAGTATAACCTTCCTTTAGCTAATGATATAAATGTTTCAATTTGGGGAACTACATTATATCCAAGAACAAGTATATATTATCAATAAATTTGAATTTATTAATATCAATATTTAAAATATAAAAAAATAGGATGTTTCAGTTAGTTGCGAATTTAAACAATTATTAATCGCTACTAACTTGAAATATCCTATTTTATTTTTAAATTTAATTAAGTTTTTTATATAATGTAAAACTCTTTTATTATTGGTAGTTTTGTAATTTTAAATTACTGAATTTTATTATTTTACATAAATGTGATTTTAAAGTAAATAATTATAATAAGTAAGTATACCAAAAGTAAAAGGAGATTAACTATGGTAAAAATAAAAATGATAACTTTAATGTTAGTAGCTTTAATGGGAACCACAGTATCAGCAGATAGTAAGGAAAGTTTAATATTAGGAGGAAGCTATTTAAGACAGTGTGAAGAAAAGCATGATAAAAGAACTGACAATTTTGATCAATATAATACAATAGAACGATTTTTTAGACCATCAAGTATGCCCGTATTAAATGATAAAATTGAATCTTCGCTATATGATATGTATGGAAGTAAAGTATTAGATTTGAAGATACCTAGTGAACTTTTAAAAACTCCTGAAGATATGATAATAAATTACTTTAGTGTTTTAAGAGAAGCTGCAAATCCAACCGATGAAAATGAAACAGGTTGTGGATCTTTAGGAGATACTAGAGGACCGTATCCTGTAGCATATAATTTCTTATCAAGTTCGTATAAGAAAAATAATAGTTATAAAGAATATTTAAAATCTTTTGAAAATAAGTTACATACTAATTTAATCAAATTAAAGGAAGTTCCTAGAGATGAAAAAAATTTAGAAGATAGGAAGTATTTTGTTGAGTTAGAAATTATAGAAGGAACTAATGAAAATAGAGGTGTTTTCGGATATTACTATGGATATATTTATGTAACTGAAGAAGATGGAGTATACAAGATAAAAGATATGCAATATGCACCTGAAAATTATTTATGTGCTCCATATCATGGATGGAACTATGATGCAGAATCAATTGTAGAGATTAAATATAAAGAGTGGTGTTCATTGGTAGATAGTGATATGCAAGTTAAAACTGATGGATATGAGAAAAAGGTATACTTTAAAGATAAAAATAAAAATGAATATTATGTTCTTTTTTATCAATTAACAAATGGGTATGATATAAAAATAGCTGATTATAAAAAAAATAAAGATGGCAAATGGGAAGTTATATATTTAAAACCTGAAAAATGCTTAGAAAATAAAAGATAATTATGATAATATTAAAAATATAAATTAAGATGAAAATGTCCTTGTAAATATAAATAATAAGGACATTTTTTATGGTAAAAGGGGGAAAACAAAATTGAAAAATATACTTATAGTTGAAGATGATGGGGATATAAATAGAATTTTACAAGAAATATTAAAAAGTAATGAATATAACATAATTTCAGCATATTCTGGGACAGAAGCTATTATCTATTTAGATAAAATAAAATTTGATATGATATTGCTAGACTTAATGCTACCTGGAATGGATGGAGAAAAAATTTTAAATTATATAAGAAGTAAAAGTTCAGTACCTGTTATAATAATTTCTGCAAAAAATGAAGTTAAGTTAAAATCAAATCTATTAAGACTTGGAGCAGATGATTATATAACTAAACCTTTTGAAAATGAAGAAGTTTTAGCAAGAGTTATAACCAATTTAAGAAGGTATAATTTGCAAAGGACAAATGATATAGAGGAACTTAAATTTAAAGATATTACCATAAATAAAACATCAAGAGTTATTACAGTTGGATCAAAACCTTTATCTGTCACAAGTAAAGAATATAAGATACTTGAATTAATGGTATCAAATAAAACTAAGATATTTTCTAAAGCAAATTTATTTGAAACTGTATGGAATGAAGAATATGCCTGTGATGATAATACTATAAATGTACACATGAGTAATATACGAAATAAATTAAAAAAAATAAATGAGAAAGAAGATTATATAGAAACTATATGGGGAATGGGCTATAAATTAACATAAAATTTAAGCTTTACTTAAGAATTAATTTAAGATTTTCTTTATATTCAAATTATAAAATTATTATCAAAGGGGTGATGATATGGAAAATTATACATTAAAAATAAGGGACTTATCTAAACAATATAAAAATGGTTTAGCCTTGGATAGTATAAATATGAATATAAAAAAAGGAGAGATATATGGATTTATAGGTGAGAATGGATCAGGAAAAACTACTTGTATAAGGATTATTACGGGGCTTGGATTTCCTAGTAAAGGAGAAATTGAACTATTTGGAGAATCTGATATAACAAAACTTAATAATCAAAGAAAACGTATAGGCTGTATTATTGAAAGTCCGGTTCTGTACAAAGATATGACGGCAAAGCAAAATTTAGAAACAATAAGAATTCAAAGAGGTATTCCGGGATGTGGCTGCATAGATGAAGTTTTAAAACTTGTAAAACTTAGTGATACTAAAAATAAGAAAGTTAAAAATTTTTCATTAGGTATGAGACAAAGACTAGCTTTGGCGATTGCACTTTTAGGAGAACCAGATTTTTTAGTTTTAGATGAACCTTTAAATGGTCTTGATCCAGGTGGGATAATCGAATTTAGAGAATTAATTAAAAAACTTAATAAAGAAAAAAATATTACAATACTTATATCCAGTCATCTTTTAGGGGAGTTACATCAACTAGCCACGTATTATGGTATTATTCATAAAGGAAAACTTATAGAAGAAATTAGTGTAAAAGAGTTAGATGAAAGATGTAGGAAGCATATTAGTCTGAAAGTAGATAATACTGCAAAAGCTGCTAACATAATTGAAAATAACTTAAAAACAAATAAATTTACTGTTTTATACAATAATGAAATTAAATTATATGATTATGTAGATAATGTGAAGATAGTGGCTAATGATTTAGTTACAAATGGCGTAGGAATAGAAAGTATAAGTTCAAAAGATGAAAACTTAGAAGAATATTTCATGAGATTAATAAGGTGTGCAAAGTAATGTTTAATTTATTAAAATCCGATATACTAAAGCTTAAGTGGTCTAAGTCATGGTTTATTTCTCTTTTATCTGTCATTGTCTTATTTGTTATTTATATGTCAGCAGGCGATGCATCTTTTGTGTATAGTGGTAGTCACGATTTTAATGAAGTAGATTTACTTGGGCAAGGAATAGGGTTTGTATCAAATATGTATAAGGATATAGACAATCCTTTAGCTGGAGAGATAATTAGAACTGTATTATCGTATACTGCTTTTATATGGTTAGTAATTTTGATTTTCTCATCTTCATTTTTTACAAAAGAGTATTCGGAAAATACTATAAAGTTAGCTGTTGCTTATGGAGAAAATAGATTTAAATTATTTTTATCTAAATTTATTATAATAAGTTTATATTCATTTATATTATATTACTTGTTTACTTTTTTTATATTTATTCATGCATCTGTAACTATGAAATTTACACCAAATATATCAGATGTTTTTATGTTATTTAAGTTAACTACTTTAAATTTTTTAGTTATGGAGATATTTATTTTAATTATATTGATAATATCTATGATAATAAAAAATATAGGAGCGGTAAATGGTATAATGTGTTTTTATATAGTTACTTGTCCATTAGTATATATGACTATTTGGTTTAATATGGATGCACAATCATTATTAATGAAAGCTTATATTAAAACAAATCCAATGTATTACTGGTCGACTATATGTGCATATAATTTAAATAATAATATAATAAATGAAACTATAATTTATTTTTTAATAGCTATTATTGTAGGTGGATTTATATCTTATTCATTACTTAAAAATCAAGAAATAAAATAGCGAGGGGAGATACTACATTATAGGAATACAAATTTTAATAACAGTTTTAATAATAATTATAATTGCTTTGCATTTACATAATATATCTATAAAAAGACAAGTCAAAAACATAACTAATTATTTAGATAATATTGATAATTATAAGACAAGAAGTAAATTAGAAGTAACTTTCAATAATAAAGAAATTGAAAATTTGGCGATTAAAGTTAATACAGTTATAAAAGATAAACAAGAAATTATTGAAAGTACAAGAGAACAAGAAGATAAATTAAAAGTGTTTATAGCTAGTATTTCTCACGACTTAAGAACGCCTCTCACATCTATAAAGGGATATATACAATTAATAAGAGATAAGGAGTTAAACTTAAACGAAAGAAATTACTACTTAAGGGTGATAAATGACAAGATTGTAACTCTAAATAAACTTATAAATGATTTTTTTGAACTATCTATATATGACTCTAATGAATATGAATTAAATTTAGAAAAAATAAATTTCAATAGCTTTATGTTAGATGTAGTTATGGATAACTATGAGGATTTTAAAAATAAAGATATAGTACCAACTATAAATATAGAAGATAAACCAATTTATATATTGGGTGATAAAGTAGGTTGTCAGAGAATAGTACAAAACTTAATATCTAATTCTATTAAATATACTAAGGAAAGTGTAGATATAAATGTTCATTTAAAAGAAGGGTATTGCTATTTTAGTATAAGTAATAGAGTCGATGGTATTGATCAAGAAGAAATAAGTCGCATTTTTGATAGATTTTACAGAATTGATAAATCTAGATCTAATCAGGGTACGGGGATAGGATTGTACATAGTAAAAGTGCTTATAGAAAAGTTAGATTGGAAGATAGAAGCTAAAAATTCAGAAGATAATATGATATCTATAGAAATAGTTATTCCTATATTTGAGGTATAAATTAGGCAAGGACAAAAATGTTAACTTCCAAGTTAGAAATTAATATACTATAGAATAATTATGATATATTATTAAAGTAAAGGGGTTAAGGGAGGAATAGTTATGTCTAGGCTAATTTATGCTATATTTGTTTCGGTCATATTTTACTTTATAATGAAAAAATTATATAAACCGAGACAATTAAAGCGAAGTAAAGAAGAATTAAAAGTTAAGGGGAAATATAATGAAGGTGAGTTAAATAAAATTGAAAAAGAAGCTGATAATTTTTGTATTATAACTTCAATTGCATTTTTTTCAATGATGTATTTTGGGATGTTATTAGGTATTATAATTGCTATAATATTAAGCTTAATATATCCAAAATTAGATTTAAATAAAAAATAAATACGAAATGTTAAAAGATGAGTCCTATATTTATAGGATTCATCTTTTTTATAGTTTAAGAATAGAAAAGTATTTTTTGTTCATATACAGTTCATAATTTAAAAATACAATAAATTTATATAAAAACTAATTGAAGGGACTGATAAAATGAAAAAACCTACAAAAATCATAATAACAGTTGTAGTAATTATAGGAGCAATAACAGCAATTGGAGGATTTATAGTTAAATCAAAATTAGATGAATCAAAATTAATATTAAATGAAGCCAAAAATCAGACTACTAAAGTTAAAAAAGGAGATTTAAAAGTAACTGTGTCAGGAAGTGGAACAGTTGTACAAAAAAATCAAGATAGTGATAATCTAGATTTACAAGTTGAGATAGACGAGTTAGATATAGATAAGGTAAAAGCTAATCAAAGTGTAGAAATACAGCTAGATCCTTTTCCAGATGAAGTATTTTATGGAACTGTAACCGAGGTAGCACCACAAGGAACAGTAGTAAATGGAGTATCTAACTTTATGATTAATGTATCTATGCCAAACTCTATAAAAGAAGTAGGTAAAATGAATAAAGATGGGGAAATAAGAAAAGGTCAATCAGATGATTATATGAGTATAGCAAAGATAGAAAAAGGTGATACGATAGAGATTTTAGATAAAGATGGGGATTACTATAAAGTAGCTACAAAAGATAATGAACAAGGGTGGATAGAGGAAAGTTATATAACTGATAAAAAAATCAAATCAAATCAAACAGGAACAGTAAATAAAGATGTAGTCAATGTGAAAGCTAAAACATCAAATGATTCAGATACTATAGTTAAGCTAATAAAAGGAGATAGTGTAGAAATACTTGAAGAAAATGATGATTGGTATAAAGTGAAATTAAGTAATAATAAAGAAGGATATATAGAAACTAAAAATATTAATACTCAAAAGATAAAACCTGGAATGAATGCTAGTGCAAGTATATTAGTAGAACAAAAAGAAAATATATTATATGTTCCAATTGAATCGGTTAATAAAGAAAATATAGATGATTACTATGTAGTACTACCTAATGATGATAAAGAAAAAGATATAAATGTAGGAATACATAATGAAGACTATATAGAAGTAATAGATGGATTAAATGAAGGAGATAAAATAAAGTTACCCGAAAAAGAAGTTAAGCTACCACAATCTCCATTTGGGATGATGCCATCTAATATGTCTAATTAATTTGGAGGAAAGTTATGAGTGATTATGTTATAGATGTAGAGCATGTATATAAAAGATATCAGTTAGCAGAAGAAAAATTAACTGTACTAGATGATATATCTTTAAAAATAAAAAAAGGTGAATTTGTAGCAATAGTAGGACCATCAGGGTCAGGTAAATCAACATTTATGAATGTACTTGGATGTCTTGACTTAGCAGATGAAGGAAAATATTTGCTCGATAGTGAGAATATAAAAGATTTAAATGATGATGACTTAAGTGAAATAAGAAATAAAAAAATAGGATTTATTTTTCAACAATTTAATTTATTAAATAAATTAAGTGCATTAGAAAATGTAGAACTTCCATTATTGTACCAAGGAGTATCAGTAACTAAAAGAAGAGAATTAGCAACACAAGCCTTAAAAAGAGTAGGGCTTGAAAGTAGAAAAGGTCATATGCCAAATCAATTATCTGGAGGACAGCAACAAAGAGTAGCAATAGCTAGGGCAATAGCAACAAATCCTCAAATACTTTTGGCAGATGAACCAACTGGAGCCCTAGACAGTAAAACTAGTGAGGAAATATTAAATATAATAAAAGATTTAAACAATGAAGGTAGAACAATAATAATGATAACGCATGATAATGATATAGCAGACCAAGCGCATAGAAAAATTCGTATAAAAGATGGAAGACTTTACGAGTAAAGGAGGAAGTATATGGACTTTTATGAAAGTTTTAAAATGGCATTTAGACAACTAGTATCTAATAAAATGAGAACATTACTTACAATGCTTGGTATAATAATAGGGGTTGCCAGTATAACTTTATTAGTATCTGTAGCTCAAGGAATGCAGGCAAGTGTAAATGAACAAATGAGCGGGCTTGGTTCAAACCTTGTAACTGTAAATATGATGCCAAATACACAAAATAAAATCTTAGATTATAAAGATAGTAAAGCATTTGAAAATATAAATGGAGTAAACTATGTAGCACAGACAACAAGTGGAAAAGTAAATGTGGTAGCTAATAATAAAAATGAAGATGTATCGGCTATTGCAACAACAGAAAATTATAAAGAAGCTCAAGACATTAAAATTAGTGAGGGGAGATTTATACTTCCTATAGACTTAGATTATAATAGTAAGGTTGTTGTATTAGGAAATGATATAGCAAAAACACTATTTAAAGACAAGAATCCTATTGGTGAGTATATTAACATAAATTCTATCCCATACAAGGTAATAGGTGTTATGGAGAAATCTGAAAATGCCATGATGACATCTATGGGAGATAGTATATTTGTTCCAATAACAAGTGGACAAAGATTACTTAAAAATACTGGAGTAGAAGCTATGTATATAAGTGCTAAATCTTCAGAAGATACACAATATATAGTAGATAAAACAGAAGATAAGTTATATGATATATTTGGGGATAAAGATTTATACTCAGTATTTAATCAACAAGCAATATTAGATACTATGGAATCTATTCAAGGTACTATGACTATAGTTCTAGGTAGCATAGCGGGAATATCTTTAGTAGTTGCAGGAATTGGAATAATGAATATAATGTTAGTATCAGTTACAGAGAGAACTAAAGAAATTGGTATAAGAAAAGCACTAGGTGCTAAGCGAAAGACTATATTAATTCAATTTTTAATAGAGTCTATAATAGTTAGTTTATTAGGAGGGGTAGTAGGAGCAGGAATTGGAATAATAGGAGCTAAAATAATTTACTCTATAATGGGTATAAATGGAGCTATATCTTGGAGTGTTGTAGGAATTGCACTAGGATTTTCTATATTTGTAGGGGTAGTATTTGGAATACTTCCAGCTAATAAAGCTTCAAAACTTCAACCAATTCAAGCATTAAGAAGTGAGTGATTTTATTATGAAAGGATTAATTTATGGTCAATGTTCTTGTTGTAGATGATGATAAAAATATAAGGACCCTTATAGCAGTGGTACTTAAAAAAGAAAACTATAATATTTACGAAGCTAGTAATGGACAAGAAGCGTTAAATATTATAGAAGACAATAAAATAGATTTAAGTATTATAGATATTATGATGCCTATAAAAGATGGATACTCTTTAACAGAGGATATAAGAAAAAACTTTGACTTTCCAATTCTTATGGTAACAGCAAAAGGAGAATCACAAGATAAATTAAAAGGATTTGACTTAGGGGTTGACGATTATATTGTCAAGCCCTTTGACTTATTAGAGCTAGTAGCTAGAGTTAAGGCTATGTTAAGAAGATATAAGATATTTTCAAAAAATATTATAAGTATTGGAGATATAGAACTAGATTATGATAAATGTACACTAAAATTAAAAAATATAGATATTCCTATAGCTTTGAAGGAATTTCAAGTTTTATTTAAAATGAGTAGTTTTGAAGGACGAATATTTACAAGAAATGAGCTAATTGAAGACTTATGGGGAATAGACTATGAAGGTGATGATAGAACTGTAGACGTGCATATAAAAAGGCTTAGAGAAAAACTACAAAGTTCAAATATTAAAATAAATACAGTAAGAGGGCTAGGATACAAATTAGAGGTAAGTAAATGAGAAAAAGTATTTATTTTAAGTTAGTAATTGTGTTTATATTAACTATAATTATAGGCTTATTTTTGAGTTTTAAATTAACTTATGGACTATATTTCGACAAGATATATAATAATATAAGCAATAGGCTAGTAAGTACAGCTAAAGATATATCATTACTTTATGAAGAAGAGAAAAATGAAAACTTTGATAATATACTTAAAACTGATGTTTTTTCTGCTTACTATATAAAAATATATAAAAATGGGGAAGTTTTAAAAAGCTTTGGAGATAAACAAAAGTATTTTGATGTTAACCAAGATGCTATAAATACTGTTAGCTCAAATAAGATATATATTAAACCTATGGAATTAGGAAAAGTACCTATAAAAAATATGCCAATAGTAGGATATCCATTTGAATTTGAAAATAATAATTATTATATATTTATAACACTAAATATGATTGATCATTTCTTTGATATAAGCATACCATTAAAGATAAATTTTATAATTATAATTTTTACCGGAATAGTTTTATTTAGTGCAGTAGCAAAAACAATTGTAAGTAGAGTGAAAAATATTACTTTGGCATCTAAAAAAGTTGAAGAAGGAGATTATAGTGTTAGAATAAATGATAATGGAAAAGATGAAATATCAAATCTTAGTGAAAATTTTAATTCTATGATTGTAAAAATAGATAAGACTGAAATTATGAGACAGGAATTTGTAGCTAATGTGTCACATGAAATTCAATCACCTATAACATCTATAATGGGTTTTTCAACACTTTTACAAAGTGATTGTTTAAGTGAAGAAGATAAAGTTATGTATGCTAAGATAATAGAAGAAGAAAGTCGAAGATTATCAAAGTTAAGTGAGAACTTACTTAAATTAACTTCCTTAGATAATGAACAAAACACTATAAAAAAAGAGAACTTTTATCTAGATGAACAAATAAGAAGAGTGATACTTATGATGGAAAGTCAATGGACTAAGAAAAATTTGAATTTTAATGTAGAATTATCTAAAGTTAAAATTTATGCAGATAAAGATTTGATGGAACAAGTATGGATCAATTTAATAGGCAATGCTATAAAGTTTAGTAATGATTATTGTGATATTGATGTAGAAGTTAAGCGTGTTAATAATGAAGTTAAAGTAAGTATAAGAGATTATGGCATAGGTATTAATAGAGAAGAAATGAATCAAATTTTTGATAGATTTTATCAAGCTGAAGAATCTAGAAGAGTAGAAGGTAGTGGACTTGGACTATCTATAGTAAAAAAAATAATTACTATTCATGAAGGATCAATAAATGTTAAAAGTACTGTAGGAGAAGGTACTGAATTTACAATTTATATATAAGTCTTAACAATATTATTGTTAAGATTTATTTTTTTTATGAAATATAAAAATAAATACCAAAATTTTACATAAAATATGGTAAAAAGTTGCAAAAGTAAGTTGCACATTATAAAATTATAGTAGGGATAAAATTAATGGGGGGAATTATGAGGAATTGCATATATAGAGAAATGATAGAGGATAGTCCACTTGCATTTATACATTTGAATTTTATAAAAGATGATAAGTCGGAATATATAGGGGTAGAGATAAAAAATTTTAATAAAGCATATGAATGTTTTTTTGGAATAAGTGATATAGATACAAATAAAACATATATTTTAGATGATGACATAAAATTGAAAACTAAAGTTTTATTAAAAAAAGCAATTGAAAGTAAAAAATATACTACTGAAATATATGAAAAAAAAGTAGGATCATATTTTTACGTAGAAATATACCATAGTGAAAACGAAGAATTTTGTATGAGATTTAATAAAATAAGTAAGCAATATATGAAGTTGTCTTCAATATTAAAAAACTCTCCATTTATGGCTTGGATAAAGGATATTAATGGATTTTACGTAGATGTAAATGAGAATTTTATGAAGTTTTTTGATAAAACTTATGAAGAAATAATTGGAAAAACTGATTTTGATATATTTCCACAAAATATTGCTAAGGAAGTAAATAAAAATGATGAAAAAGTTCTAAAAAGCAATAAATTACATATATATGAAGAATTTATAGAAGTTGATAAAAATAATCAAGTATATTTACAAACTGCTAAATGGACACATAATGAAGAAGGAAATGATGTAAATTTAGGCACTATAGGAATATCAATAGAGATAACTAATAAAATAGAGTTATTAAAAAATATAGAAAAAAATGAAAAGATATTTTTAGAAATAGCAAATAACATAGAAGAAGTCATTATTATAAAAGATGAAAAAAAAGCTCAATATATAAGTCCATCATTTGAAAAAATATTTGAAACAAAACCAGATGATTTATATGAAGATATAAATAATTGGAACGATAAATCTGTGCAAATTGAATATGAAGGAGATATTAAAGACTATAACTTTAAAGATACATATAGCTTTAATTTTAAATTAATTAAAAGTGGTAGTGAGGATAGATGGTTTTGGTGTAGAGTAGTTTCTTTATTAGATGGAAATAGCAACATATTAAAAAAAGTAATTGTTATTAGTGATATTACTCAGAATAAAAAATTAGAAATGGAAATTGAAAAACTAAGAATGGATTTCTTTGCAAATTTATCTCATGAGCTTAGAACTCCTATAAATTTAATAATTAGTTCACTTCAAGTACTTAATTTGAAAATAGATAATTTAGATAAAGTTAATATGGATTATTTTAATACATATTTAAATATAATTTCTCAAAATGGAAAACGATTGTTAAAATTGGTTAACAATTTAATTGATACTACTAAATTAGATGCTGGGCATTTTGATTATTTACCTACAAATAATAATATAATTAATTTTATTGAAGAAATTTGTGATTCTGTTAGCCATTTTATTGAAAATAATAAAATGAGTATAATATTTGATACAAATGCAGAAGAAAAAATAATTGGATTTGATCAAGATAATATTGAAAGAGTAATGTTAAATTTAATATCAAATGCTATAAAGTTTAATAAACCAGGGGGACAAATAGAAGTAAATATAAATTGTACTGATAAAGTTAAAATAAGTGTTAAAGATAAAGGCATAGGGATTCCAGAAAATAAATTAGAAAGCATATTTGGAAGATTTGAACAAGTAAAAAATAAGTTTAAAAATGAAAGAGAAGGAAGTGGAATAGGTCTTAATTTAGTTAAATCAATAATAGAGATGCATAATGGAAGTATAGAGGTGAAAAGTAAATTAGGAGAAGGTAGTGAATTTATAATTACATTACCTGATATATTAGTATCAAATCAAAATCAGCATGCAATTGTTGGTGAAAAATACTTAAATAATTCAAATAGAATGAATATCGAATTTTCGGATATATATGTTTAAGTAAAATTAGATAAAAATGAAAAACAGACAATATGTCTGTTTTTTTATTGGAATTAAAGAAAATGATACACATAAAACTGTAATTGTAAACTAATTGCGTTAATGTAAGAATATTAAGATTATTTTAAAAAAATATTTAGTAATATTAATTATTTTAATATTAAATAAATTACAATACTTGTTAATTTATATGTAAAAAAATGTTATAATATATACGTTGATGCTTAGAATTCTAACAAAATGTCGAAATGACTGGAGGTAAACATGAAAAAGGCGATTAAGGTTTTCAAAAGAGATATGAAGAATCTATCTAAAAACCCTATAGCATTAATTATAATTATAGGGTTATGCTTTATACCATCTCTTTATGCTTGGATAAATATTAAAGCTTGTTGGAATCCTTACGAAAATACTAGCACTGTTCCAATTGCAATAGTAAATAATGATAAAGGGGCTAGTTTAGATGGTAAAAAATTAAATGTAGGAAATGACGTTATAAGTGATCTTAGAAAAAATAAATCAATAGGTTGGAAATTTGTAAATGATAAACAAGGAAGTCAAGGAGTACTAGATGGACGATATTATGCAATGATAGAAATACCTAGTGATTTTACGAAAGATTTAACTAGTGTTACAACTGGAGAACCAAAAAAACCAACTATTTTATATAAGGTTAATACAAAATCAAATCCAGTTGCAGGGAAAATAACAGAGGTAGCAGAGGAAACTCTTGTAAACCAAATTAATTCGAATTTTATAGCTACAGTTAATAAAACTATTTTCTCATCACTAAACACATATGGAAAAGACATAGCAGATAGTAAAGATAAAATAATAGAACTTAAAAAAGCTATAATAGCACTTGATGAACATATGGACCTTATAACATTTGCGCTTGATAGTGTAAATAATAATTCAACAAATTTAACAGAATATCTAAAAAGTATACAAAGTACTCTTCCACAGGTGGCAAGTGGTATAGATTCTGTTTCTAATGCTAATATGAATACAAGTAAAAATATAGAGAACATAAAAAATAACTTAAATGATTCTTTTGATGGTATTAAATCAACTTTAAATCAGATCAATAGTGAAAATAATCAAATAAAGGATATAGTAAGTAATTTAAAAAATTCAGATTCTGTATCAACAGATACGATAAAAACAGCTATATCTCAAATTGATAGTCAAATTAATAATAGTAAGACACAAATAGATGCAGCTATTAAATATTTAAATGAGTTTAATAAAGTTAAGCCTAATGACAAAATTGATAAATTAATTGATGATTTAAATAAAATAAAAGATGGAATTAGTACAGAACAAGATCAATTAGATTCTTTAAAAAATCAATTAGGTAATTCTGCAGAATCAATGAAAGACACATTAGAATCTATAAATTCAACAGCAAGTCAGATATCTAATAATGTAAATAGTTCAATAGATTCTTATGATTCAGAAGTTAGACCTGCACTTAATAAAACAGCAGATAGTCTAGTAACTTCAACTAAAGATGCATCTACATTAGTAGAAAGCTCTAAAGGATTAGTACAAGCTGTTAATGATATGTTAGGATATGCATCAAAAGGAAGTAATTTAACAGCAGAAATGACTAAAGATTTAGATTCAAAGTTAAATGAATTTAAAAGTACTATAAGTTTATTAAGCACAGAATTAAAAAAAGTTAATGATAATGATTTAGATTCGATAATAGCCATACTTCAGAGTAAGCCACAGCTTATGGGTAATTATATATCAAATCCATTTAATTTAAAATCAGAACCAATATATCCAATAGCAAACTATGGTTCAGGAATGGCACCAATATATACAACACTTGCTTTATGGGTTGGAGGATTAGTACTTGCATCATTACTTACAACTGAAGCATCTGGTTTTGAGGAACTAACAATAAAAGAAAAGTATCTTGGTAAAAT
The DNA here is from genome assembly GCF_051657365.1 of Paraclostridium sp. NCBI lineage: Bacteria > Bacillati > Bacillota > Clostridia > Peptostreptococcales > Peptostreptococcaceae > Paraclostridium > Paraclostridium sp. The sequence continues at coordinate 28,191 of NZ_JBOFKN010000153.1, read as the reverse complement.
GATAACTTTTGTATTTTTAGCGATGATACAAGGTCTTATAGTAGGACTTGGAGATAAATTTGTACTTGGAGTGCAAACAGAAAGCTTAGGATTGTTTATATTTACAACAGTGCTATCGTCAGCTGTATTTGCATCTATTTTATACACTTTAGTATCATTGTTTGGAAATATAGGTAAGGCTATAGGTATAGTACTTATGGTTATACAAATAGCAGGATCTGGAGGAACTTATCCAATACAAGTAGATCCATTAATATTTAGAATTTTACAACCATTTTTCCCGTTTACATACACACTAAGCAATTTAAGGGAAGCAATAGCAGGTCCACTTTTAAGCACTGTTATGTTTAATGTAGTAATCCTAATAATATTTGGATGTACAACTATATTAATCGGATATTTCTTAAAAGAAAGACTTAATAAGGCAGTTAGAAAATTTGAAAGAGAATTTGAAGAATCTGGATTATCAGAATAATTATAGAGGTGAGGATATGAAAAAAGTTTTTAAAATTTATCTAAGAGACTTAAAACATATAGTAACTATTCCAGCAGCCTTTATAATAATAGGTGGGCTTTGTTTAATACCATCGCTATATGCATGGGTAAATATAAAAGCCTGTTGGAATCCATATGTAAATACAGGAAATCTTCCAGTAGCTGTAGTTAATCAAGATGAAGGAGCTTCAGTTGATGGAAAATTTGTAAATGTAGGTAATGAAATAGTTGACAACCTTAAAAAAAATCATGATATAGGTTGGAAGTTCGTTGATGAATGGCAAGGTAACTATCAATTAAATGAAGGAAAGTATTATGCATTAATTGAAATACCTAGCGATTTTTCAAAAGACTTAGCAACACTTACAACACAAGATCCGCAAAAGCCTAATATAATATATAAGGCTAATGAAAAAGCAAATGCTATAGCTACAAAAATTACAGATGTGGCTAAAGATAAATTGGTAGAAGAAATAAAATCAAATTTCGTAGATAATGTAAATAAAGAAGCATTTGAATTTTTATCAACATTAGGAGTTAAATTAGAAGACAATAAACCACAAATAATAGAGCTAAAAGATGCTTTAAATAGCACTGCTACCAATTTAGAAAAAATTGATAACTATGTAGAAGAAGCAAATAAACATGCAGATACTCTTAAAAAATATTTGAAGGATACAAAAGGGAATCTTCCTCAAATAACAAATGAAGTAAATGATCTTAAGTCTGTGGTAAATAACAGTAAAGATGTAGTTATATCAGCACAAAATAGTGTAGATAATGCCTCACAAAATTTAAACAATAGCATGGCTTCTGTAAATGATTTAAATAGCAAATTACAAAATGAAATTAATAATTTAAAAAATTTAAATGATGGAGTATCTACTGATACAACTCAAAAAACTATTGAATCTATTACAAATTCAATATCTTCTATGCAAACGAATATAGATAAATTAATAGAGGGACTTGAAAAATTAAATGATATTCATAGTATTGATAAAATAGGAAATATGATAGATTCATTAAATTCTTTAAAATCTATACTTTCTTCAGAAAGTGATAAGTTAAATAACATAAAATCACTAATTGAAAGTGGAGCAAGTAAAGATCAGATAAATGAGCAACTTAATTCATTATCTGAACTATCAAATTCATTTAATAATAAATTAAACTTAGTAAGTAACGGATTTACTTCAAATATATCAAATACTTTAAATAGTGTTTCAAATGCTACTACATCTAGTGCGAGTGATATGAACAGTGTTTTAGATAGTATAAATGTTATCGTGCCACAGTTAAATGCACTTTCAAACTTTGGTATATCAAGCAGTGATGTTGCAGTAAAACAAGCAAATAATATATCTAAAGAACTTGATAAGTTTGAAAAAGATTTAGATAAACTAATTGATAAAACCAAAGTATTAACCGATAAAAATTTAGATAAATTAATTTCAACACTTAATAAAAATTCAAAAGATATAGCATCATTTATAGCATCTCCCGTTAACGTGAAAACAGTAGAGTTATATAAAGCTGGAATATTTGGAGTTGCACTAATGCCATTTTACTCAGTACTTGCAATATGGGTAGGTGCTCTTTTATCAACATCACTACTTACTACAGAATGTGAAGAGTTACAAGGAGAGCATACAAACCTAGTTCAAAAGCACTTTGGAAAAATGCTTACATTTATGACTATATCCTTAATACAATCATTAATAATTGCAATAGGAGATATATTTATATTCCAAGCACCTGTAAGTGTACCTTTATTATTTGTATTTACAATAGTATCTTCAATATTATTTACTACAATAATATTCACTTTAGTTTCATTGTTTGGAAATATTGGTAAAGCTATTGCTATAGTTATAATGGTATTCCAAATAGCTGGGGCAGGAGGTATATATCCTATACAAACAAATCCTAAGATATTTGAAGTGCTACAGCCATTCTGGCCGTTTACTTATGCTATAGATGGATTTAGAGAAGCAATAGCTGGACCTAGTATGCCTGCTGTATATCACGATTTAACAATGTTAGGTATATTCTTTGTAATATTCTTAGCTTTAGTAATATTTAAAAAGACATTCCATCATGCTACTGAATTTATGAATGATAAATTTAGAGAATCTGGATTATAAAATTTAAAAAACAGGATAAAAGCCTATTAAAGTACATTAAAAATATGTACATTGGTAGGCTTTTGTTATATTATTTTAATTATACAATAATATGAATTTGCAAATTAGGGAGAGGTATATATGAAAAAAATCACAATAATAAGTTTAGGCGCTGAAACAGGAATTTCCTTGAAGACACAACTTGAAAGTGTTCTAAAGGAAAATATTGAAATAGATTATTTCTCCATATATGATAAAATAATAAATCTTACAGAATCTGACCTGATTGTATTTTCAAGTGAAGATGTTGCAAATTTATATTTATCTAAGGAAAACGTTATACAAAAATATGTTATAGTAAAGCGCGTTATACAATATGAATTACTAGATAAGTTATTTACTTTAGAAAATGGAACTCGTGTATTATTAGTAAACGATACTAAAGATACTTGTGAAATAACTATAAAACAACTTATAGCCCATGGAGTAGAACACTTAGAATATTATTCTTATTATCCAGGTATAGACAATTATGATATTCAAAAAATAGCAATAACACCAGGCGAAGAAGCATTTGTTCCTAAAGAAGTAAAAAAAATTATAAATATAGGAACTAGAGAAATAGATATTATAAGTATAATGGAAATTATTATACATTTAGGAGATTTAGAGAAATATCAAGATTTATTATCATCTTACTTTTATAGAAAAATAGTTAGACAATACAAAAAATATATAAATCTTTCTAACAAAAGCATTAAATTAACGAAGATACTAAAAGATATATTAGATAATGGTGCAGAGGGTATTATTTATACTAACACAAATAATGAAGTATTAGTTTATAATAAAGTTTCTATGGAGACATTAGGATTTAAGGAAGATATAATAGGTAAAAATATATATGAATTATTTCCAGGAATAAATGATGAATTAACTGTAATAAATGACAATGAGATATTTATATCTATAAAAAAAATATATTCTAAAAGTGAGTTAATGGGATATATGATAATACTTGAAACAGCTTCAGTAATAGAGAAGTTAGATGAAGAGCGCAGAAGAAAGAAAAAATATAATAAAACTAGTGTGAAATATACATTTGACGATATGATAGGAAAAAATGATAAAGTTACTAAAATGATAAAGTTATCAAAAAAAATATCTAAAACTAATTCAACAGTATTGATACAAGGCGAGAGTGGAACAGGAAAAGAAATTTTAGCACAATCTATACATAATGAATCGGATAGAAAAAATAATCAATTTGTAGCTATAAATTTTTCAGCTTTATCTGAAAATTTATTAGAAAGTGAACTATTTGGTTACGAAGAAGGGGCTTTTACAGGAGCTCAAAAAGGTGGTAAAGTAGGTCTATTTAAAAAAGCCCATAAAGGAACTATATTCTTAGATGAAATAGGAGATGCACCGTATCACTTTCAAACTAGACTTTTAAGAGTACTACAAGAAAGAGAAGTAACTCAAGTAGGAAGTTGTGAAGCTATTCCTATAGATGTTAGAGTAATTGCTGCTACTAATAAAGATTTAGTAGAAGAAGTAAAGCATAATAGATTTAGAGAAGATTTATTTTATAGAATTAACGTAATGCCGTTGTATACTATAACCCTAAGAAATCGGAAAGATGATATAGAAATACTTTTTAAATATTATTTAAAAAAGCAAAAAGTATTTATGTCTTTAAAAGAATTTATAGAAGATGAGGTATTACATTTTCTTAAGAAATATAACTGGCCTGGTAATATAAGAGAACTTGTAAATATAGTTGAGTTTTTAGTTAATATAAAAGAAGAAAATATAGCTATCAAAATGGAAGATTTACCAAAGTATATGTTTAGAAATATTAATGAGGAGAATAGTATATATAATAAAAGCGAAAATGAAAATATTAACAAGTTTAGATATAATAGTGATAATGAAGATAACCTAGAATTTGTTAATGATAAATATATATACGATAACAATAAATTAACTGAAAATGAAATATGGATACTAAATAAAATATATATAAATTCGAACATAGGACGAAGGGCATTATGTAAATTAGCAAAGGATGAAGAAATAGATTTAGGTGAAGGGCGTATAAGAGGAATATTAAACAAATTAAGAGAAAATGGATACATAGAGGTTAATAAAGGGATAAAAGGGACAAAAATTCTTGACAAAGGGATAAAAATAATAGTTAATGGGATATAAAAGGGCTAATACTCAAATGTATTAGCCCTTTTTGAGTATAAATATGAAAGAGTAATATCCATAAAAATATTAAAGAATAATAAAAAAACATAAAAAATAATAAAAAATCAAAATAAAATAAAGGAATTTATAGAATTTAAAGAATTTTCAAAATAAAAACACTTATTCATATTTTTTGGCATGGATATTGCTTTATAAAAGTTAATATAAAAATGAACTGATAAAAAATTAAAATAATGGGGGTAAGAATATGAGCAATATTAAACATGAAAGAAAAAAGCCAACAGTAGTACAAGCTATAATACCAATAATTTTCATGATACTAGCATTAGCAATAGGATATGGATATTTCAAAATGAAGATAGAACCAATAATGGTAATATCAGCATTCTTTGCAGCTATGATTGCACTTAAGCTTGGTTATACATGGGAAGAGATGCAAAAATCTATAATAGATAAGATAGCGAGTGCACTTCCTGCTACTTTAATACTTTGGAGTGTAGGATTTTTAATAGGATCACTTATGTTTGCAGGAACAGTACCTATGATAATTTATTATGGAGTACAACTTATAAATCCTAAATTTATATTAGTTACAGCATTTATATCTTCGGCAATATTATCACTTGTTACAGGAACATCTTGGGGAGCAGCGGGAACTATAGGAGTTGCAATGATGGGGATTGCAGGAGGACTTGGAGTATCACTACCTGCAACAGCAGGAGCGGTAGTAGCAGGAGCATTCTTTGGAGATAAACTATCACCTTTATCAGATACTACAAACTTAGCTCCAATGGCAGCAGGAAGTGATTTATACGATCACATAAAACATATGCTATATACAACAGTACCAGCTGCAATAGTTTCTCTAATAGTATATTTAATTGTAGGATTTAAAACAACTGGGGCAGATATGGCAACACCAGAATTAGTAACAACAATGACAACTCAATTAGATTCAATGTTCAATTTTAACATAATACTACTATTACCAATAGTACTTGTAATAATAGGTTCAGTTAAAAAATGGCCTACAATACCAACGATGTTAGGAACTAGCATACTTACAGTTGTATTAGGCGTAGTTATACAAGGATTTAGCTTAGTTGATGGATTTACAGCACTAGTAGGTGGATTTGATGTAAGCATGACAGGATATACAGGAACTGTAGCAGAGGAAGTATTAAAGCTGATAAATAGAGGTGGAGTAGCATCTGTAACAAGCACAACAGTATTGATTTTCTGCGCTATGGGATTTGCAGGAATAGTAAGTGTATCTGGAATGTTAGATGTAGTATTAGAACTTTTAATGTCAAAGGTAAAGTCGACTTTTGGAATAATACTAGCAACGATAATATCTTGTTTTACAGTAGCTTTCGTAACAGGTAGTTCATATTTATCAATACTTATACCGGGAGAACTATTTAAAGATGTATACCCTAAAAAAGGGCTAGCTCCTAAAAACTTATCAAGAACATTAGAGGATTCAGGAACTGTAATTGTGCCATTAGTACCTTGGTCAGCAGCAGGTGCATATATGGCCTCAACACTTGGTGTATCAACAATGGAATACTTACCATGGGCAGTGCTTAACTATACAGGTATAATATTTGCAATAATATTAGCAGCTACAGGATTTGGAATAGCTAAAATAGATAATAAAGAAGAAGTTGCAAATAAATAAAATATAAAAGTTCAATGTAGAGGGGAATTAGATTATGATATTAATTAAAAATGTATATATATATTCACCAGATAATATAGGAAAAAAAGACGTTTTTGTATGTGGAGATAAAATAACTTTAATAGAAGATGATATAAATTTAAATAATAATAAGGTAACAGTAATAGATGGAAGTAATAAAATATTAGTACCAGGATTTATAGATCAACATGTTCATATAACAGGAGGTGGTGGAGAAGGAAGCTTTAAAACTAGGGTTCCTGAAATAATGCTTAGTAAATTAACCTCGTCAGGAATTACAACAGTAGTTGGTCTTTTAGGAACAGATGCAAGCACAAGAAGTGTTGAGAACTTAGTGTCAAAAGCAAAAGCTTTAAAAGAAGAAGGTTTAAGTGTTTATACTCATACAGGGTCTTATGAATATCCAACAGTTACACTGACACAATCTGTTAGAAAGGATATAGTATTTATAGATGAAATTATAGGGTGTAAAATAGCACTATCAGATCATAGATCATCAACTTTAACAAATGAAGAGTTACAAAGAGTAGCATCAGATGTTAGAGTTGCTGGAATGATAAGTGGTAAAGCGGGAATACTTATTTGTCATATGGGAGATGGAAAAAGAGGTTTAAATCCAATAAATGAATCTCTAGAAAATAGCGATATACCAATTAGAACTTTTAGACCAACCCATGTAAATAGAAGTAAAAGTTTACTTGAACAAAGTTTTGAATTTGCTAAAAAAGGTGGAGTAATAGATTTAACTTGTGGAATATACGATGAATTAAGTCCAAAAAAAGTTATAAAAGAAGCTATACAAAAAGAAGTTCCAATAGAAAATATAACTATAAGTTCGGATGGATACGGTAGTTGGTCTAATTATGATGAGCAAGGAAACTTAGTTAAGATAGGAGTATCTAGTGTAGATGCTTTATACAAAGAATTTAAAGCTATGGTAATAGAAGAAAAAATGAACATTGAAGATGCTCTTAAATATGCAACTACCAATGTAGCAAAAGCATTGGACCTTTATCCTAAAAAAGGAGTTTTAAAAGAAAATTCTGATGCAGATATGGTTTTATTAGATAAAAACTTAGAGATAGACTCAGTTATCGCGAGAGGTAAAATAATGGTTAAAGATAAAAAAATAAAAATATTTGGAACTTATGAGTAATGGCTAATCAATAGGGGGGATATATGAAAACAGTTGGAATTATAGGTGGTATGGGAACAGTAGCTACTATTGATTTATTTAATAAAATAGTTCTTGAAACTAATGCAAAGAGTGATAAAGAACATATTCATATATTAATAGATAACAACACACAAATACCAGATAGAACAAGTTTTATATTAGGAAAAGGAGAAGACCCAACTAATGAAATTTTAAAATCAGCTAAAAATCTAGAAAAAATTGGGGCAGATTTTTTAGCTATTCCTTGTAATACGGCACACTATTTCTATGAAACTATAAAATTAAATGTAAAAATAGATATTCTCAACATGATAGAAGAAACAGCTAAATCAATAAAGTTAAATAAAATTGATAAAGTTGGATTACTAGCTACGACCGGAACTATAAAGGCTAGTGTTTATGAAAGTATATTTAGTAAATATGATATAGAAATTATAACGCCTAATTATTATGGGCAAAGAGTTATAATGGACTTTATATATGGGATAAAAGAAGGCAAAGTTAATTTTGATAAAGAAGCTATAATAAATGTATTTGAATATTTTAAAGAAAATAATATATCAAATGTAATACTTGGGTGTACAGAATTACCAGTAGGAGTTTCAATGTTAGGTATTGAAGGGAATTTTATAGATCCAACTAGTATACTTGCAAAAGTTTGTGTGAAAAAGGCTAAAGAATAAATTATATTTTAAATTAAAGAACCTCAATTTGATTTTATAATCATTTTGAGGTTTTTCTTATCTTACAAAATCGTAATTTATATGTAATGTAAATAAATACTAAAAAAATAAGACCTAAGTTATTATATATACATAATAAAAACGAAAGGTCGTGTAAATATGGAAATATTAAAAATTAACAATTTATCTAAAACTTATGAAGGTAAAATTTCATATCAAGCTTTAAAAAACATAAACTTATCTATAAAAGAGGGTGAGTTTGTTGCAGTAATGGGACCAAGTGGTAGTGGTAAGTCAACTTTATTAAATGTAATATCTACAATAGATAAACCAAGTACCGGAGATGTAGTATTAAATTCTAAAAAACCTCATGATTTAAAAGGACAAGATCTAGCAAACTTTAGAAGAAATGAGTTAGGATTTGTATTTCAAAATTTCAATTTATTAGATACATTAACCATAGGAGAAAACATAGTTCTTCCTTTAACATTAGATGGAGTATCTGTTAAAGAAATGAGTGATAGATTAAAGGTTATCGCTAAAAAATTAGGTATAGAACCAATAATAAACAAAAGAACATTTGAAGTATCAGGTGGACAAACTCAAAGAGCTGCTATAGCAAGAGGTATAATAAATAAACCATCAATATTATTAGCAGATGAACCTACTGGTAACTTGGATTCAAAATCAACTGATGATGTTATGGACTTATTTACTAAGATAAATCAAGAAAATAAGATGACAACGCTTATGGTAACACATGAACCTTATACCGCAAGTTTTTGCAATAGGATTATATTTATAAAAGATGGAGAAATATATAAAGAACTTAATAAAAAAGGAACAAGAGAAGAATTCTATGAAGAAATACTATCAGTTTTATCTCAAATAGGAGGTGCTAGATAGTGGATTTTAAGAAATTTGCATATAATAGTGTAATTAGAAACTTTAAATCATATTTAGGATATTATTTAAGTTCTACTATATCTATAATGATATTTTTTGCATTTGCAATGAGTTTATTTCATCCAACTGTAGTTAGTTTAGGAATACAATCAGGAACAACCTTATACTTTTCACTTTTAACTACTGAAATTGTAATTACATTAGTATCTTTACTATTTATAATGTATTCATTAGGAACTTTTATGAAAAGCAGATTTAAAGAATTTGGAACACTTAAAATAATAGGAATATCGGATAAACAATTTAAAAAATTAATGCTTTTAGAAGGTTTAACAATTGGAGGACTATCTATAATATCAGGAATAATATTAGGATTTATATTTTCAAAACCATTTTTATCTTTAGTAAGTAATATATTTGAGGTAAATGCTGTAGGTATGTATTTACCAATAAAGGCACTAATAATAACAATTGTAGTTTTTACTATATTATTTAGTATAGCAAGTCCTCTTACAATAGTTATTGTAAAAAATAAGAGTATAATAGAACTTTTAAATGGAAGTAAAAAGCCAAAATCAGAACCTAAAAATTCTAAAATATTAGCATTATTAAGTATAGTTATACTAGCTATTGGATATGGGGGTACTATGTTTGAAGGTACTGAATATATTGTAATTGCTAGTGTAATAGTGGGAACATATTTATTTTTCTCTCAATTTAGTATACTTATATTAAACATAATGAAATCAAAGAAAAGTTATTATATGAATAAAACTCATATATTATGGATAAGTAATTTAGTTTATAAGGTTAAAGATAATTCAAGATTATTATTTTTAGTTACAATGCTTTTATCAGGAACATTAGTTGCAGTAAGTGCGTTGTCTACAGTAGTGACGACTCAATTAGAAGATACTAAATCTATGTATCCATTTGTACTAAATCTTACATCATCTGAAAATAATAAATCGGAAAATAAACAAATTAAAGCTATCGAGGATACATTAACTAAAGATGGATACAAATTCGATAAAACATCATTTGGTATATTAAAAATAGGAGATAGTAGAAAATATGTAGTAAGCAACTCGGAATTTAATAAGGTAGCAAATAAATTAGGAGTAAAAAATGTAAGTGTAAAAGAAAATGAAACAGTAATAATACCAAGATTTTACACAACAAAATATATAGATGGATTGAAAAAATTAACTAAAATAAATGCTGGAATTAACGAACTTAAAGTAAAAGGAATTGCTTCAGGTAGGATAACTGATGAAGCAATGATGCAATCTTTTTTAGTAGTAAATGATAAACTTTATTCTAAACTAGAAAAAGATAGAACTAATGTTAACTATAACGTAATTGGCTATGATTATGATAATTGGGAATCAAGTTTTAAAACATCAAGCAAAATAACTGATGAAGTTAAAAAGAATTCTCAAAATAATTATGCAAAAGGTGAGTATTATGAGTATTTTTCTAATTTGCCAGATGTTTATAAAGATGAGGTTCAATTAAATAAATCTTTATTATTTATAGGAACATTTATAGGAATTATATTCTTTATTTGTGCTTGTAGTTTCTTATATTTTAGATTCTATACAGATTTAATTTCAGATAAAGAGAAATATAAAAATTTATCTAAAATAGGATTATCATACACTGAGATGAAAAAATCTTTAAATGTTGAAATAGGTGCTATGTTCTTTATTCCTTATGCAGTAGGATTTTTAAATGCCATATTTAGTGTAATAATGTTAAGTTCAGCTAAAGGTATGAATGTTGGAGTTAAAGGGCTAGCTGTATCATTTATATTCTTTTTAATATACTTTGTCTACTTTATAGTTTTAAAATCAAAATATATAAAAGAAATAGCAAAAGAAATACCAGGATACTTAGATTAAATTTAATAAAAATTAAAATTAGGCCGATTAACATAAAATTTTAACTTTATGTTAATCGGCCTTTTATGTATAAATTTTTTTTATTTGATATAATCATATAGGAAAAATTTTACAAAATATAAAACCTTTTATAAATAAAACTCGTTATATAAGTGAAAGGAGGGATAAAATTGGCTCAGACAGATGAAAAGTTAATAAAAGAAATATTAAAAGGAAATGAAAGTGCTATGGAAATATTAGTTAAGCGATATTATGATTTGGTACATAACTTTATATATAGAAATACTAGTGACTATAACATTGCTTATGACATAACTCAAGATGTATTTATAAAGATGATGAAAAATATAGACAAGTATAAAATAGAAAGTGGCAATTTTAAAAATTGGCTTTTAAAAATATCTATAAATACAACTAAAGATTATTTTAAAAGTAAGGCATATAATCAAAGGCGAACAAGTTGTGACATTTCAGGTCATGAGATAGAAGATAAAACTAATGTAGTAGATATTTTATCTAAAAAAGAAGAAGCAGTTAAAATAAAAAATGCTATAGAGCAATTACCTAAGCTTCAAAGAGAAGCTGTAATACTAAAGTACTACAATGATTTGAAAATCAAAGAGATAAGTAGTATTACAGGTCATAATGAAAATACGATAAAGTCAAGATTATTCAATGGAGTAAAAAGTTTGAAAAAATTACTTGGAGGTGAGAACTATGAACAAGACACCATCAAAAATAAACAACATGAAATATGATAATATAAATGATTATGAATTTGAAAATTTACTAGAAGAAGATTTATTAGATATAGAAAGTTTTTTAGATAATTATATTGTAAAAAAAGTTGATGAAGAAAAAATTGATTTAACTATAGAAACACTAAGAGGTTATATGCCGAAAAAAGCAGGGGAATGTTTAATAGAAAGTAAAAAAAATTGTATATTAAACAAGATAAATGCAAATGTAGAAATATTAAAAATGCAATTTATACTATTTAATAAAATGTATATAATAGCATCCTTAATACTTACTTTAGGAGCTTTAATTGGAACCATGAAGTATAACTTAAATCCATATTTATCTTCCTATACAATATCTCCTATACCAGTATTACTAGGATTAGTAGAGGTTTTGAGAGGAAAAGAAGAAGGAGTTTGGGAACTGGAACTTAGCTATAGATATTCTTTTAGAGAAATAGTATTTGCTAAATTAACAATAATAGGCATAACTTCAATAGGTATAAGTTTGCTTATGAGCTTTATACTAGCAAATACATATTCAGAAGTTAATTTATTGAAAATAATTAACACAAGTTTAATTCCAATTTGCTTTATATCTATTGTTTCACTAATAACAGCATCAGTATATAGAAGTATGAATAGTATAGCATTATCTGCTGGAGTATGGATAATATGTTCAAACATGGTAGATAGTAATACTTTTAAAAATATTGCAAATGTAAGCAACTTAAAGTTGGTATCTATAGTAGTAATACTTGGGATATTAACTGGAATTTCATTAAAAGTATTTTATAAGAAAAGTATAAGATTTATAGATTGTAAGAAATTTGATTTTTAAGGGAGAGCAAATATGGAACTAACTTTAAAAAATATAACAAAATCATTTAAGGATAAGGTTGCTGTAAATGATTTTAATGCAACTTTAACTAGTGGAATATATGGGTTATTAGGACCTAATGGAGCAGGGAAAACATCACTTCTGAGAATTATTGCAGATGTATCTAATGCTACCAGTGGAGAGGTTTATTTAAATGGAAAAAGTAAAGATGAACTAGGTCCAGACTATAGAGATATTTTAGGATATTTGCCACAAGATGTAGGATTTTATAAAAGTTTTACAGCTCAAAAATTTTTAGAATATGTAGCAACATTAAAAGGAATAGATAAGGAAATAGCTAGTGTTAAAATTGATGAACTTTTAAAATTTGTAAACTTAGAAAAGGATAGAAAAAGGAAAATAGGTAAGTTTTCAGGGGGAATGAAACAAAGATTAGGAATAGCTCAGGCTCTTTTGAATAATCCTAAAATATTAATATTAGATGAGCCAACAGCAGGACTAGATCCCAATGAAAGAATAAGGTTTAAAAACTTAATAGCAGAGATATCAAGAGATAAGATTGTAATATTATCAACACATATAGTATCTGATGTTGAGTTTATAGCTAATGAAATATTAATAATGAGGAATGGAGAGTTGGTTGAAAAAGCTACTCCGGCTGAAATATTAAATAGTATTAGAGGGAAAGTCCATAGTTTAAAAATAAAAGAAGATTTATTACATAAAGTCCAAAGTAAATTTAAGGTTTCAAATATTATAAGAGATCATGAACATATTCTAGTTAGGATTGTAGGAGATGAAAGTCCATTTATAGATGGAATTGAAGTTATAGATGAAAATCCTAATTTAGAAGATTTGTTTTTATATTACTTTGATGATTGTATAAGTTTATAGGGGGAGCTATTATGAAAGAGTTAATCAAATTTGAGCTATATAAGATATTTTCAAAAAAATCAGTATTGGTATTGTTGTTAATATGCATTATAACATCAATATCATCAACTATAACTGATTATTTAGATATAAGGGAAAAAGGGCTTGAAAGCTACGATAATATAAAAAAAATAGCACAACAGTATGAAGGAACTATTATAACTGAAAAAAGTAAAGCAGAATTAGAAGAAAAGGGGAATGCTGCAAGGGTAAGATATAATAATAGAGAAACTATAACTGATAAAGAAAAAGTTATAACTTATGGTATGTATGATTATTTTATAGGTTTAAAAAGCGAGTATGAACATATGATAGGTGGCCGTTTTTATAAGGTTAAAGATATTAAAAATGAATTGTCAAGGTTAGAGAAAGATGGAGCAAGTAATACATATAAGTATAAAGAGCTTAAATATGTATATGACTTAGAAAATAAAAAAGAAATACCTAAATACCATTTTAAGTTTGGTTGGAGAGAAGCCACTGAATTTAATATAAAACCTATATGGATTGCTATTTTAATAATTGTTGCTATATCTACTATTTTTAGTAATGAATATCAAAGCAATACTTCATCTATAGTTTTAAGTTCTAAAAATGGACAAAGAAAATTAACTTGGTCTAAGGTTGTGGCGGGACTTTTATTTTCTACATCTACATTTATAATTGTTAATGGAATACAAGTAATAATATTAGCTATGCATGGATTTGAAGGATGGAATGTACCTATGAGTTTTTTATCTAATTGTGTAAGGACACCATATACCCTAAATATAGGTGAATTTTTTATTACGGGATTACTAGTTAGCTTTATAGGGGTTATATTATTTACATTATTAATAATGCTAATATCTTTAATAAGTAAAAGTAACATGATTTCTTTTGCGGTAAGTGTTGCTATACTACTTGGGCCTGAATTTTTAGCTAGATTTATGCCTACATATAATCTAACCAAAATTTTTATGGAGTTAAATATAGCAAACTTAATGGGACCAATTATGATGTTTGGATCCACAAGCACATATAATATATTTGGAAAGCCTACATTATATTTAAATGTTATAGTTACAATAGGAATTGTTAGTATACCTATAATATTATATCTTATTAATAAATTTGGCAAAAAACAAGTTGTATGATGAGGGAGAGTATGTAACTAATATTGAAAAAACAACTACTTTTTTTATGTATGATTATTGGATAAATTTAAATCCTGAGTATATCATAAATGGTAAACATTATAAAGTTAAGGATATAAAAAAAGAAATAGCTAGGATGGAAAAAGAAGGCGAAATTAATACATATGAATATAAAAATATTAAATATATACAAAGTTTGATTGATAAAAAAGAAACTCCAAAATATTACTTTAAATTTGGATGGGAACAAGCCACTGAATTTTTTGTAAAACTTATACTGATAGCTGTTTTAATAATAGTATCTATATCGACAATATTTAGTAATGATTATCAAAGCAACACAATAACTATAGTTTTCAGTTCTAAAAATGGAAAAAGAAAACTGATTTGGTCAAAAGTTATAGCAGGACTGCTATTTTCAACCACTATATTTTATTAATAAAATTGGTAAAAAACAAGTTGTATAAACAGAGAAAATAGTATGCAAGTTGTTTTTGTTATATAAGTTAAATCAATTAATAAATGAGTATAGGGCAAAAGGGGTGGCTTAATAATGAAGAGTTTAAAGCTAGTAAAAAAATATTTGAAAGCATATAAGTCAAGATCTATAGCAATTATGATAAGTATGATATTTTCTATAGGCCTAATTGTAGGGATTGGAACACTTAGAGAGACTAACAATAATATAGAATTACAATCTATGAAGTATAAGACGGGTCCATATCAAGTTTTATTTAATGGAATTAATAATAAACAGCTTGAAAAATTAAGTTCAAGTAAGAATATAGAACATGTAGGAGTACAGTATTTATACAAAAAAACATCAAAAGAAGAAAGACAAAATATTGATATAATGGGTGCTAATAATGACTATATACTGAGTAGTTCAAAAGTAAAAGAAGGAAGACTTCCAAAAAATAAAAATGAAATTGTAGCAGAAGAATGGGTTTTGAATCTTTTAGGACTTGACTTAAAACCAAATCAACAAATTACATTAAAAGTTGAAAATGGAAATAAGGGATATAGTGTTGAAACTTTTAAATTAGTAGGAATATTAAACGATATAGCTGTAAACAAGCTTAATGGTAGAAGAAATTTATATATAAAGTCAGATATAAATAATACTGATGTATTATTTGCAAATGTAGAATTTAAAAAAGGTATAAATATAGAGAGTGAAATAAATAAAATTTCTAAGGAAATAGGTATTCCAAAAGAAAATGTACATATACAAGATGATATGCTAGGTTTAGAAAATATAAAAAATACAACAAGCATGGATGATATACAGTTTATATTATTAATCAGTTTAGTATGTGGGTTTGTTATATATGGAATATTTAATATTTCAATATATAGTAGGATTAGAGAATATAGTTTATTAAGGGCTGTAGGATCTAATAATTTTGATATATTTAAGATGGTTATACAAGAACTAGGAATATTATATATAATTTCAGTTCCTATAGGAGTTATAACAGGATTCGCTGGAGCTATGGTAGCTAATAATATTTCTAAAAATATTGCTACTGACATAATATTACATGGAGAATTAGTAAAATTAAATATAATAATTCCTATATCGATAATAGTCATATCAATAATATTTATTGGGATTATTATGATATTAATATCATATTTACTTTATCGACAAATAAAAAAAATATCAATTATAGATGGAATAAAGAAAAATTTTAATACTAACAACCTTAAAAAAAATATTATATCAGTTACTGATTTAAGAAAATTTATGAAGACTTATGCAGCTTTATCTTTTAAAAATATATTTAGAAATAAAAAGACATTTACAATAATAACTTTATCTTTAAGTATATGCGGAATATTTTTCATATTGTCGAGTTATAAGCTTTCCATTGTAGAAAAAAGAGGTAATCATATGAATTGGGAACTGCATTCTAACTCAGATTTACAAATGGATGTTTATAGTGATGACAAAAGCAAAGGAATACCTAATAAATATAAGGAAGATATTTCTAAATTAGATGGAGTAAAAAATTTAGAGACTAATCAATTAGTGCCATCTAAGTTGATTTTAAATGAGAGTGATATATCTAATAAAAAATACTTTGATAACTTAAATGAAGGTGCTAGTGATATGTACTTTAATTCATATTTAAGTAAAGATAAAAACACTAATGAACTTTTATTAAAAAATAGCTTTAGAGGATATAATGATGCTGCATTAAATAAATTAAAAAATTATGTGATAGATGGAAACATAGATAAAAAAAAAATGAACGAAGAAGATATAGCTGTTTTATATGTGCCCCAAACTAATGAAGATAGTATGAGTGCATTACCTGAGGGGAAAAGTGTTTTAAATATAAAACCGGGAGATAAAGTAACTGTAAAGTTTAGAGAAAATAAAACATTAGATGATAAGTATTATAAATTAGAAGATAAAAATGAAAAGTATATATATAAAACATTCAAGGTAGGGGCTATAATTTCATATAATTACATGTCTGATGCATTTGAAAGAAGTGAACCTAGCTCAAATGTAATAGTAAGTGAAAATACGTTTAAAAAAGCTACAGGAATAGATGATTATTACACTATAAATGTAGATATGAAAGATGGATATAGTGATAAAAAGTTAGAGAAAGAAATATCTAAAATAACATCTAAAGGTAAAAATATAGTACTTAGAAATTTAGTTCAAGAAAGAGAAAATACAAGAGCTCTTTATGAAAAAAGCAAAGTATATAGTATAGGTATAACATTAATTATATTTACTATAGTTATAATCAATTTGATCAATAATGTAAATAACAATATAGTATCTAGAATTAATGAATTTGGTATGTTAAGAGCAGTTGGTTTAAATGAAATAGACTTAAAGAAAATGATAGTATTTGAAGGTGTTTTATATTGGATTATATCAAGTGTTGTAATAGTAATAATGTCTACCTTTTTACAAATAGGAATGTATAAACACCTAAATATAAGTTTGATAGGAATCAAATTCAATATAAACTTTGTAGATTACGGGATAGTCATATTAATCAATTTAATTTTGATTATTTCAGTAACTTACTTTAAGGCTAATAAAATTAAAAATACTAGTATTGTTGAGAACATAAGTAATTTAGATTAATAAATATAAATATAAGGGATGGATAAGATGGTTATATTAGAAACTAAAAATTTATGTAAAGTATATGGAAACAAAGATACAAAAGTAGAGGCGTTAAAAAATATAAATATTAATATAAATAAAGGAGAATTTATTTCAATAATAGGTCCTAGTGGCAGTGGAAAATCTACAATGCTTCATTTGCTAGGAGGACTAGAAAGAGCTACTAATGGTACTATAAATGTAAATGGTATAGATATAAGTACTTTATCAGATAAGCAACTTGCAGAGTATAGAAGAACAGAGGTTGGGTTTGTATTTCAACAATTTAATTTAATTCCTATACTTAATGTTAAAGAGAATATAGAGCTACCATTAATGATAGGTGAAGAAAACATAGATGAAAATTATATAGATGAACTTATAAATACTTTAGGACTTGATGAAAGAAAAAATCATCTTCCAAGTCAATTATCAGGAGGACAACAGCAGAGGGTTGCAATAGGACGAGCTTTAGCTACAAAGCCAAGTATAATTTTAGCCGATGAACCAACTGGAAATCTAGATAGTAAAACTACTGAAGAAGTAATGGATCTTTTGAAAATGTCTAGTAAGCAGTTTAATCAAACACTTATTATGATAACGCATGATGAAAATATTGCTAAAAAAGCTGATAGAGTTATTCACATAGTGGATGGAAAAAAAATAATAGAGTAAGTTGTGATTAATATACTTTATGTAATATTTTTTATTGGTAGATAACAATAATATTCTAAGTTTGGTTTTAAAGAGGAAATCGACTTTTGTGTAAAATCACTATTTGAAATTTTAAGTAAAAAATAGTCTTAAAGATGGAGAAGGAATAGTAGTATATTCTAAAGAATTCTTTGAAATATAGATAATTAAAAATTTCAGGGGGAATTATGTTAATAAGAGAGATAGAAGAACAAGATAATGAGCAAGTAGAATATTTAATTAGAACTTGTTTAATAGAGTTTGGAGCCAATAAACAAGGATGTGCGTGGAGTGACCCAGACTTGGGGAGATTTTACCAATTATATCAAAGTGAAAAAACTAGGTACTGGGTAGTAGAACATAATGATAAAATAGTAGCAGGATGTGGGATAGGACAATTAGAAGGAGTTTCTGATGTATGTGAACTTCAAAAAATGTACTCATTTAAAGAATTCCGAGGTAGTGGTGTAGCAACTGAACTTCTAGATTTATGTATGGAGTTTGCAAAAAAGTATTATAAATTATGTTATCTTGAAACTTTTGAAAATATGATCGCTGCTAATAAATTTTATACAAAACATGGATTTGAAAAATTAGAAAAACCATTAATTGAAACGAAACATTATGCTTGTGATATGTGGTATATAAAAAAATTAAGTGACAATTAAAAAATATAAAAAAGCTTATTTAGAAAACTTATAACATTTTCTAAATAAGCTTTTTTATATGCGAAATTCTACCTTACAAAATAGTAATTTTAATGTAATTTATATAAATACAAAAAAAACTCTAACTAAGATATTATTATTACATAATAAAAAGAAAGGTTGGAGATAAATATGGAAATATTAAAAATAAATAATATATCAAAGAATTATGAAGATAATAGCATTTTAAAGATAAAAGAAAATTCAAAATTATTATTTTTAACTATTACTATTTTATTCGCAACTACAGCTTCTATAATTATAATATTTAGGATAATAACTGATAGAGTGGAAGTTAAAAGCTCTGACTATCCATTTGTAATAAATTATATGTCGTCAAGTTATAATTCTGTTAAAAATCAACAAATAGAAGTTATAGAGAGTAATTTAAATCAAGGTGGATATGATTATAAAAAGACTACATTTGAAATGTTAAATATAAATAATGAAGGTAAATATGTAATAAAAAACTCTCAGTACAATAAAATATCAAAAGAATTAAATTTAAAAACTGTGAAATTAAATAAAAATGAAACGTTAATAATACCTAGATTTGATGATGAAAAATATAGAAAAAAAATAAATAAGTTTACAGAATTTGGAGTAGGGTTATACGATTTAAAGGTAAAGGGTATAGCTGAAGGTAAAGTACTTCCAAAAGGTGTGGGGCTATATGTTATAGTAGTAAATGACAAACTATATTCTCAATTAGAAACGGATGATGGAAATGTGAAGTATTATGTAAATGGATACAATTATAATAATTGGCAATCAAGTGCAAGTATAGATGAAAACATAGAAAATGAAGTGAAAGAAATTTCAATAAATAATTATGAAAAAAAACAAGAATATGATTCATTTTTTAGTTTACCCAAGATACACACAGAAAGTATGCAAACTAATGATAAATTAATATATATAGAAAATTTAATAATAGTTATATTATATATTTGTGGATTAGGGATTGTACACTTTAAATTACGTATGAACTTAAGATTAAAGAAATTGAATCAAAGAAGTTTACCAAATGTAGGTGTATATTACACTGAGGTTAACAAATTAATTCATGTATAAAATAGAAAAAGCTTCTTTGGAAATAATAGATCCAAAGAAGCTTTTTCTATATATAAAGAACACTTAAAGCTAAAAGTAATTGTGCTATATAGTAAACTAAAAGATTAAGAACGGGCATAAACTTAGGGCAATTTATATGAAAATAATCAAATGCCAATATTAAATCTGATAAAACAAATAATAATGCTCCAATCATAATCCAAATTGTATAAGGATTTGAAGAGCCAATATAATAATATAGAGTTAAAGATTGAATAAACATAAAACTAATTACAATTGAATAAAAAGCTACATAAAAAAAAGCACCTTTAAAGTCAAAAGATTTAATAGATTTTAAAACAATTAGAGATATAATTGATAGTAATAATGTGAATAATATATTATAAATACTGAAATAACTAAGATATATAAAGGCTATTGAAAAAAATATATGAGCCATACTAAAGCTTAAAAGACCATATACAAAAGCTTTGCTCATAGAAGCGTCATTACCTTTTTCAAATATGAGAAATACATCTCCTAAAAGGGAAAATACAAGACCTATGAATATAAAAATAAAATAAGTGAAATTATTATTAGATTCTATATACCCACTTACAGCTATAGATATAAATAGCAAACTAGTTATAATTTTAAAAATACCTCTAAAATTTTTATAAGGTCTGTAGGTGAAGTATAAAAGAACTACTAAGGATAATAACATTAAAAAAACTAATAAATAAGCCATAAAATACCTCCTAAAAAGTAAATTTTTATTATATAAATATAATATCATAAATGAACATAGTTCTTGAAAATAAAACTATTTTAATGTAATGTATTACTATGTGGAAATTTTAAGAATAAAGTTTAAGGAGAAATAAAAGTGACATATATAAATGCAAAGAGCAAATACCTAATAAATGTAAAAAATATTAATATAAAACATAAATTCGATAGATTAGTAACTAAGTCTGTAAATGTTACAGAAGAACAAGTTGCAGAATGTAGAGATTATGCAAAAAAATGTGTAGAAGAATCTAATGATTATAAAAAACTAGTCCCAACATCTATAAAAGATGAAAATCTACAAAAACAAATAGGTGAACAAATAATATTTGCAAATAAAATAGGTGAGTGTGGAGCTTTAAATTATTTTAAATATAGAGGTGTGAAGCCTGAAATTTTAAAAAATAAAAAAATCGGAGTAAAAACATGTGTAGATAAAGATATACACAATAGACTTATAATAGATCAGAATGAATTTGATTCAAAAAATAAAGCAAATTATTATGTAGGAGTACATTTAAATTTACAGGTAGAAGATAAAAAACGTCCTGTTAAAAAGTACTTAGTTAAAAATATATACGATATAAATAGAGTTCAAGTATATGGATATTTAGAATCTAAGTTTATAGATGGGTTAAGATATGAAACTATAACTAACAAAGATGGTAAAAAAGAATTTAAATTCTATAATAAAAAAGCCCCTAATTATGATAAAAAAGATAAGTATGCAAATCTTGGAACTCAATGTAAGTGGTATTATTTAGATAGAATGATGGATATAGAAGGATTAGTAATGAAAATTAAATAATGATACAATTGATACCCTACTGGTAATTTTAATAAGTAGGGTATTTTTTATATATTTAAAACTAGGGTATTAATGACTACAAGGCTATAAAAGCTATCAGGATTAGCTAGATATATGATAATCACATATTAGCACAATTAATATTTATAACGTTTTATGGGGCATTTGTAGCATTTAGACTATTAAGTAAATACTTAATTTATTTAGTTAACTAAAAAAGCATCTATCAAGAGATAGATGCTTTTATGGGCTAGCGTATACTTATGTCTGAGCATAAGCTTCCACTGATATTTACTATACTACAATAAATGACTATTGTAAACAAAAATATTTATTTTATTTTATATAACTAAAAAAGCATCTATCAAAAGATAGATGCTTTTATGGGCTAGCGTATACTTATGTCTGAGCATAAGTTCCCACTGATATTTATTATACTACAATAAATGACTATTGTAAACATTAAATATTTATTTGAAATTTTTAGAAAACTAAAAACCTTGCAATAACTGAATATATTAGCTTTAAAAAAATAAGATGAATAATAAACGATTAAAGAATAAAAAAATGGTGTATATACAATATGTAGTACGATGGAAGTGAAACAATAACTATATATTGTATTTTTTATTTGAAAGAATTATTTATTTATTTTGAAAAGGTGGGAAAAAATGAAGTATATAAAACTCAACAACCAAGTGATAATAAAGGACAACCAAGGAAAATATCAGCTAGAAAAAGACAAAGAAGCACTTAAAAGTTATATAGAAGAATATATAAACCCTAGAATTAAAGAGTTTAATAACATAGAAGAAAGATTAAATTACTTAATAGAAAATAAATATTATTCAAAAGAAGTAATAGATAAATACTCTATGGATTTTATAAATAAAACTTATAAATCTATAGAAAAAGAAAACTTTAATTTTAAATCATATATGAGTGCAAATAAGTTTTATCAAAACTATGCGCTAAAAACTAATGATTCAGAAGAGATATTAGAAAACTACAACGATAAGGTTTTAATAGTATCTTTAACATTAGCTAATGGAGATGAAAAAATAGCAACAAACTTAGCCGAAAAATTAATAAAACAAGAGTTTCAACCAGCCACGCCAACTTTTTTAAATGCAGGTAGAGAACGAGCTGGAGAGATGGTTTCTTGCTTTTTATTATCAGTAGAAGATAGTACAGAAGGCATATCTTATGCTGTATCATCTTCAAATCATTTATCAAAAATAGGTGGAGGAGTAGCATTAAATTTATCAAAGCTAAGAGCTAGTGGAGAACCTATAAAAGATATAGAGGGTGCTGCTGGTGGAATAGTTGGAGTAGCTAAAATGTTAGAACAGTCATTCACATACTTTAACCAAATGGGAGCTAGACAAGGAGCAGGAGCAGTTTATTTAAGTGTGTTCCACCCAGATTTTGAACTTTTAATGGATACTAAAAAAATAAATGCAGATGAAAAAATAAGATTAGCATCCTTATCTCTAGGAGCTATAATACCAGACAAATTTATGGAATTAGCAGAAAAAAATAAAAAAGCTTATGCATTTTATCCACACTCAATTTATAAAAAATATAAAGTTCATTTGGATGATATAAAAATGGACGAGTGGTACGATAAGTTAGCATCTGATAAAGATATATTGAAAAAAGAAATAAATCCTAGACAAATGTTAACTAAAATAGCACAGATGCAACAAGAAAGTGGTTATCCATATGTAGTATTTATAGATACAGTGAATAAAGAACATAGTTTAAAAGATGTTGGAACAATTAAAATGTCAAATCTTTGCTGTGAAATTTTCCAATACCAAACACCATCGGATATAAAAGGTTATGGCGGTGAAAACATATGGGGACAAGATATAAGTTGTAATCTTGGGTCATTAAATATCGCTAATGTTATGGATAATAAAGATATAGAAGGTACAGTAAATACAGCTATAAGAGCTTTATCTTTTGTATCTGAAAAAACAGATATTAAGGAAGTACCTACTATAAAAAATGGGAATAAATCATCTCATGCAATTGGTCTTGGAGCTATGAACTTACATGGATATTTAGTAAGAGAAAATATTTTATATACATCTGAAGAAGCAATAGATTTTTCTAATGTGTTCTTTGCCATGATTAGATATTATGCGATTAAAGCATCTATGGAAATAGCTATAGAGAAAAATACTAGGTTTGAAGGATTTGAAAAGTCTGAATATGCTAAAGGTAAAAACAGTAGTGTGCTTTCAAAATATTATATAAAATCTTATTTACCAAAAACAGAAAAAGTATCTAAATTATTTGAAGACATATTTATACCAACTACTAAAGATTGGGCTGAACTACTTGATAAAGTTAAAGAAAATGGAATCTATAATGCATATTTAACAGCAATAGCACCTACACAAAGTATAAGTTATGTACAAAATGCAACATCAAGTATAATGCCTATTATGGAACCTGTTGAAGTTAGAACTTATGGAGATTCTACTACCATATACCCTATGCCATTTTTAACCAATGAAAATATGATTTACTATCAATCTGCATATAGGATGGATATGAAAAATGTTATAGATATAGTAGCAACAGTCCAAGAACATGTTGACCAAGGTATATCAACTACATTATTTGTTACAGATGATAAGACAACTAGAGATATAGCAAGATATTATATATATGCATATAAGAAAGGTTTGAAAAGTTTATATTATACAAGAACAAAAATGACTAGAGACAATAATGAATGTTTAATGTGTTCAGTTTAGGAGGGAGATTTTATGACATTTAATTTAAAAACAATACATAAGGCAGTTAACTGGAATGTGGAAGATGATGGTTTTACACAGGCTTTTTGGGAACAAAATGTAAAGCAATTTTGGTTACCAGAAGAAATATCTGTGTCCAAGGATTTAAAAACTTGGAATGATTTAACTAATGATGAAAAAGAATTATACAAAAAGGTATTAGCAGGACTTACATTACTTGATACAAAACAAGGTAATAACGGAGTTCCATCTATGATGAGTTTAACTGATAATCTTCAAAGAAAAGCAGTACTATCTTTCATGGGAACTATGGAAGAGATACATGCAAAGAGCTACTCCTCTATATTTATGACATTGTTATCTAATTCTCAAATTGATGAGTTATTTAAGTGGATAGAAACTGAATCTACACTACAAAAAAAAGCTGATTTAATACTTTCTCAATATGAAAATACTAAAGATCAAAGAAGTCTATATTTGTCGATGGTCACTAGTGTATTTTTAGAAAGTTTTTTATTTTACTCAGGATTTTTCTATCCATTATACTTATCGGGGCAAGGCAAAATGGTAGCAAGTGGAGAGATAATATCGCTTATACTTAGAGATGAATCATTACATGGAAAATATATAGGGCTTTTAGCTCAAGAAATATATCAAGGGTTCGAGGAAAAT
This sequence comes from Paraclostridium sp., assembly GCF_051657365.1. Lineage (NCBI taxonomy): Bacteria > Bacillati > Bacillota > Clostridia > Peptostreptococcales > Peptostreptococcaceae > Paraclostridium > Paraclostridium sp. Next base: position 2,699 of record NZ_JBOFKN010000153.1, on the reverse strand, counting down.
GAGAAATTTAAGTTGAAAGTTAAGATGTATGAAATATTTGAAGAGCTTATGGAAAATGAAATAGAGTATACTAAAAAGATTTATGAAGGTAGTGGGCTTGAAGATGAAGTTATAACTTTTTTACAGTATAATGCAAATAGATCTTTAGAGAATTTAGGATTTGAATCTTATTATAAAGTTGGGGATATAAATCCTATTGTATTAAATGGATTAAGTACAGAAACTAAATCACATGATTTTTTCTCAACTAAGGGAAATGGATATCAAAAAGGAGTATATGAAGAGCTTGAAGATGAAGATTTTAATATATAAGTTTTAATATACAGGGCAGGTTAATTATATTAACTTGCCTTTAATTTATTTAAATAAAATGGTAAAACTTATGAATAAACATAATATAAAAAAATATAATATATTGCGCTGAAAATTATCATCTGTTATAGTTTAAATATAACAGATATTACTAAAATTAGGGGGATGATTATGAAAAAAGTGAATACTTTTATTGGAATAACTTTTTTATTAACTTGGATTATGGCGTTTGGGTTAATGTTAAATGGGGGGTATCAAAACCAATATGCAAGTTTGGTGATAGTTGGATGTATGTTTATGCCAGCTATAGCTACAATAATAACTACATTAATTTCAAAAGAAAAATTTAAAGATGTATGGATAAAACCTAACTTAAAAGGAAATATAAAATACTATATAATTGCATGGCTTGTACCAGTTTTACTAATTGTAGTTGGGGTTGTAATATACTATTTAATATTCCCATCTCAATTTGATGGAAGTATGAGTAATATGATAAATAGCACAAAGAATCAACTAATAGGTCTTGGAAAATCAGTTCCTACCAATAGCCAGATAAAACTTATGCTAATAGTACAAATAATTACTTCTATATTCATTGCACCTGTAGTAAATTTCATACCATGTTTGGGAGAGGAACTTGGATGGAGAGGATATTTACTACCTAATCTTTCAAAAAAATATTCTTTAGTTAAAGCAACTTTAATCACTGGGGTTATATGGGGAATATGGCATGCTCCTATGATTGCAATGGGACACAACTATGGACTTGGGTATATAACAGCCCCATGGGGTGGAATATTTGCAATGACAATATTTTGTGTATGCTTAGGATCATTATTTTCATATGTAACAATTAAAACTAAAAGTTGCATACCTGCAGTTATAGGTCATGCAATGATAAATGGGTTTTCAGCTGTAGGTATTATGTTTATATCTATTGATAATCCTAATCCATTTATAGGACCTATGCCTATTGGAATTATAGGAGGATTTGGGATTGTAATTGCAGGAATAACTTGTTTTAGATTAATATCTAAAATAAATAATGAAGATGAAAGTTATAATTGTTAAGAGAATAAGATTATTAAATTAAAAAACACATTGACAATTTTGTTGATGTGTTTTTTAATTTAAACATTATAACGTTTAAATAGGCTTTATAAGAGGTAAGTAGGTGTTACCGGAAAAATTAGGGCAACACTTACGACAACAGGATTCGGTAACGCTTATATGTAGTGAATTCAATACTTTGAACGTAGTGTTGTCGAAGTTGATGAATATCTGTATAAAGTGCTAAATTAGGCAATATAAGCTATAATATATGTCTAATTCGTAAATAAGTTATAGGTTACGTTATTTGGTAACACTAAAAAATTTATCTATATAATCTATTCTAATCTATATAAATCAAATATCGCATATACTTTGGAAATTTGTTATAATTGTAGATGTAAAAATCAAAAAATGAGAATTTAAGCAATATAATAGGGTATGAGGTGGAATGAGTTGATAAAAATAGTAGTATGTGAAGATGAAAAAGAACAACAAGAGTTGTTGAAAACATATATAGATCAAATATTTGAAGGATTATCTGTTCAATATAAAATGGAAGTATTTAATTCAGGAGAAGAGTTACTTGAAAGTTACCCAAAAGATATTGATATACTTTTATTAGATATACAAATGGGACAAATCAATGGAATGGACACTGCAAGAAAAATTAGAACGATAGATGAAAAAGTAGAAATTATATTTATTACATCATTAATAGAATATGCACTAGACGGTTATGAGGTAAATGCTTATAGATATTTAATAAAACCAGTAAAATATGAAAATTTAAAATCAAATATAATAAACTGTGTAAAAGAAGTATATATAAAAAATAAATATATTATAGTAAAAGAAGAAGGTAATCAAATTAAATTAGATGTAAATGAAATAACCTATATAGAAGTGCAAAAAGAAACTATAACTATACATACCTTAAATGAAGTTTATAAAACAAAGGGGACAATGAACAATATTGAAAAGGAGATAGATTGTAGTAGATTTTTTAGATGTCACAAGAGTTTTTTAGTTAACCTAGAGCATATAAAAAGTATAAAACAATATGTTGCAATACTTGTAAATAGTGAGGAAATACCTATAAGCAGATATAGATTTAAAGATACAAAAGATAGATTTTTCGACTTAATAGAGGACAAGTTATGTTAGATTATTTTTGCGTTTTAGGAATGATAAATATGGCTATATTTATAACTTGTTTTTTAGTATTAATGAAAAAAAGGGGCTATACTTACAAATATAAATCAAAAACTAAACTTACATTAATATCAATACTAGTTACAGTTCTAATTGTACTAAGAATGCCCTTTGGATTT
>NZ_JBOFKN010000152.1:0-15892 GCF_051657365.1 Paraclostridium sp. | reverse complement strand
CTTTTAGTTTCATATTTTCAACTTTCCAATACCATTATTATACAACTTATAAATTTATGTAAATCCTAGTGTATTTCTATTTTCTTTTTTTATATCCATGGATTTCAATTCAAAGATATTTTACCCACAATTAAGTTTTAGTTAATGATAAAAATATTTAGTAATATATATACAATATTTTTATCATTTCCTTTTAAAATTATTACTTTATCAATAAATTTATTTAATATTAATTATCTTTCTTTTACATATCTATCTTTTATTGATTTAAAATTTTTCACAATCATTTCTTTAAAAAATTCAAAAAAACAATTGCAATTAATGATATAGTTCTATAATTGTATAGAAGTTACAGAGGTGTAAATATAAGAATAATTTAAATTCATATGGAAATCATAATCATATAATAAATTTTAAAAAGGAGAATAATATTATGGTTTTTCCAAATTCATTTCCAAATCAACATCAAAATTTTCAACCAGGCCTTGAATATGAGATGGTACCAAGTCCTATATATGACAGTCCCCTATATAATAAACAAAATGATAGATTAAAAGACAAAGTAGCTATTATTAGTGGAGGTGATAGTGGAATAGGAAGAGCAGTTTCTATTGCTTTTGCAAAATCAGGATGTGACATAAGTATAATCTATTATAATGAAGATGAAGATGCTATGGTCACAAAGAGCAAGATTGAGGATGAAGGTAGAAAATGTATTTTAATTAAAGGTGACATAAGAGAAAGTAAGTTTTGTAAAGAAGCGATAGAATCTACTTTAAAGGAATATAATAAAATAAATATATTAATAAATAATTCAGCAGTACAATACACACAAGATAGCTTAACTGACATAGATGATGAACAATTTGATAAAACTTTTAAGACTAATGTTTATGGTGCATTTTATCTAACAAAGGCTGTTCTGCCTCATTTGAAATGTGGTGACAGTATAATAAATACAACATCTGTTGTTGCATACCATGGACATAAAACATTATTAGACTATTCTATGACTAAAGGGGCATTAACAACATTCACTAGGTCTTTATCTATGCAATTAGCAGCAAAAGGCATAAGAGTTAATGCAATAGCACCAGGACCTATATGGACACCATTGATACCTTCAAGTTTTGATGAGCAAGAGGTTGCAAAATTCGGTAGTAATAGTCCTATGAAAAGAGCAGGTCAGCCAGTAGAATGTTCAGGTGCTTATGTATTCTTAGCAAGTGAGGAGTCATCTTTTATAACAGGTCAAACTATACATATAAATGGTGGAGAAATAGTAAATGGATAGTTATAATTATTTTATAAGTTATTTGGTTTGTAGGTAAATTGAAGGTCTGTTTTTACAAGCTATAAAGTATTCCTATTAAGTAAAAAACAACCGTAACAAATTAGTATATATTTAACTAATTGTTACGGTTGTTTTTTACTTAATATCCTAAATATTCATTTATTAATATAACATGTATTCTTTCTTTATTTCTTTGTTTTTTTATTAATGTATACTCACAACATATTCTATCGCTACTATTGCAATCCATACAATAACCTGTTGATTTACAAGGTGTTTTAGTATCTAATCTTTTCGCATTAGCCGGTGCTGAAAATAATTTATTTCTTTTTATAGCTTCATCAACATCTTTTACTATTTTATTCACACCACAAACTACTATAACTTTATCAGGTCCATAAAGCATAGCTGCTACTCTATTACCATTACCATCCACATTATATAACTCACCATTTTCTGTTATAGCATTAGTACTTGTAAAATATGCATCCGTGAAAAACGATTTTCTATATATATCCTTCATATCATTTGTATTTAACCCTTGTTTATATCTATCTAAAAACTCATATCTATTACTTCTTAAATGGTCTATTACTCCAACTTCAAAAAGAGTTTGAGAACCTCCACATGCTACCAATGAGTTTTTTGAAACTATATCTTTTATTTTTTCTATTAATTCTTCTTTAGAATTAACTAAATATCCATTCATATTATTTTTTTCTAAAGACTCAATAGTTCTTTCTATTCTTTTTTCATTTACCCAATTTAAATTTTTATCCATAATATTCTCTCCCTTATTTATAATTTACATTAATACCGTTGACTTTTATAGTATATCAGAGCATTAACTTCGCATCCTAAAAGCATAATCCAACTGCTTAAATAAAACCAAGTAAGAAGTGCTATTATACCTCCTATACTACCATATATAACCTGATAATTTGAAAAATTATTAGTATAAAATGAAAATACAACTGAAACTAAAACCCATCCAAATATAGATAAAATAGCTCCAGGCATAGCTTCTATTAATGTGATTTTTTTATTTGGTCCATATCTAAATAAAGAACTGACTATCCATATAGTTATAGCTATAACAAAAGAGTATCTAAACAAGTTCCATGTTGGAATAAATAACTTGCTAAGCCCTAAAAACTTAAAAACTAAATATCCTACTTTTTCACCATATAATAAAAATACCATGGACGATACTATTAATACTATCAATTCAACCGTAAAGTAAAATGAAATAATTATTAACTTAAAAAAAGACCTGGTTTCAAGTAAACTATATGACTTGTTTATACCTTTTATAAAAACCCTAACAGCACGAGATGAACTCCATAATGTAAATGCGAAACTCATCACTGTTAAACTTATGCTTTTTTCATTTACTGCTGAATCTATAATCGATTGTATCATTGCAAAAGCAGTTCGAGGAATTAAGTCGTCAAATGAATATAAAAATTTATTTATATGTATCATCGGTATGAATCCTAATAAATTTATCATAAATATCAAAAAAGGAAATATAGAAAGCAGTAAGTAATAGGACATAGCTGCAGCTCTTGAATTTACGTCATTTATATTAATTTGCTTGTATATGACGTTATTTTGAACATTACTTTTTATATTGTTTTTCATATTATTTATAAAATCCCCCACCTTCCATTTTTATTAAATAACATTACAATATATTATATATCAAAAAATAAAAGTATTGCTAGTTAAAACAATACTTTTATTTTTTATTTTATATAATTTTTTAATTTGATTTTAGTTTCTGTATCTGCAAAAGAAGCTTCAACACTATTTAAATATATTTTTTTATAATCAATTTCACTCATATTGAAACCATTCAGTATAATATCATATTCATTACTTAGATTTGTATTTGAAACAGTTCTATTATCTGTATTTAAAGAAACTTTTATATTATCATTATAGAAATCTACTAATGGATAATTCTCTATAGATTTTATAGCTTTAGTTTGCAAATTGCTTGTTGGACACATTTCTAGAGTTATATTTTTCTTCTTTACTATATTATAAGCTTCTTTACAATCTTTTATAAAAATACCATGTCCAATTCTTTCAGCTTTTAATATATCTATAGCCTCTAACACATTCTCACCTATACCTGTCTCACCTGCATGAATAGTAACTCTATATCCATAGCTTCTAGCTAATGCTATAGGCTCCTTAAATTTTTCAGAAAATTTTTCATTTTCACTTGAGCATAGATCTATAGCTACAACTCCATTTCTCAAAAATTCTTTCCCCGCCTCTATAACTTCATAACTACTTTCAACATCCATAGTTCGCATACATGATAATATTAAATTTCCTTTTATATCATACTTTGCTTCTGCTCTTTTTATTCCTCTTAATACACTCTCTATAACTACCTTAGGTGATAATCCCTTATTTATATGCAATAATGGTGCAAATCTTATTTCAATATATACTACATATTCTTTAGCTGCATCTTCCATTAATTCAAATGTTATTCTTTCTAAACTTGCACTATCTTGCATTATAAGTCCTGGCAAATAAAATCTTTTTAAATATTCATCCAGAGATTCACAATCATTTGGAGCTATCATTAATGATTTTATTTTTTCTATGTCTTTAGATGGTAGTTCTATATTATTTTTAGTAGCTAAGTCTATTATAGTATCAGGTCTAACGCTACCATCTAAATGGCAGTGTAATTCTATTTTAGGTAAGTTATTAAATTTCATATATCAATCTCCTTTTTACTTTATATTAAATTATATTTTAAGTATTAAATAATGTGTATAAAACTAAAAAAACCTGATTACAAAGAAAATACATTTAATGTATTTTCTTTGTAATCAGGTTTTTTTGGAACCTGGTAGAAACTCCCAAACCATATCATTGGGATTATACAAAGTTATTTTGTTTTATATTTTAAAATATTATATCATATGAAACAAAATTGTCAATATTATTTCATATGATATTGTTGATTTCATGAAATTTAGGTTTAGTTTTACTAAATAAAACAAAAATTAATATAAACCTAAGATTACAAAGACTAAACTTAATAACAATTAATATAAATTTCATTTAAACTTTTATATAGCTAAAGCTTTGAAAACACTGGGTTTTATATATATTTAAAAATCTAATTAAATTTTATACTAAAAATGGTTGCATTTTTTTTTATTTTTTCGTATAATATTTAGTTTGGTTTTTTGCTGTATACAAATATAACTTTATTATATATAATAGTATTAAATCAAAGAAAAGGAAGGGATATTATGGCCAGGCGGCGATCACTACAACAAATTTTATTAGTATTAATAGGATCATTAATACTATCATTTGGAGTTTACAATTTTAATTATCAAAACAACATTACAGAAGGTGGCGTGTTAGGATTCTTACTACTGCTTAAGAATCTATTCGATATTAAACTCTCATTAGCAAATCTTATTATCGATATAGTACTACTATTAGTAGGCTATAAATTTTTCGGTAAAAAATTTATTAAATACTCTTTAATAGCTACAATAAGTTTTTCTATATTTTTTAGTTTCTTCGAGAGTATAGGTCCAATTATACCTAAGTTTGACAACTTAATACTGGGAAGTATTGTTGCTGGTATATTTGTTGGGTTAGGTTCTGGATTAGTAGTTAGAGCAGGAGGTGCAGCTGGTGGAGATGATGCTTTAGCATTGGTGATTTCTAAGACTACATCTTTAAAGATCGGTAAAATTTATATGATAACAGATTTATTCGTATTAGGATTATCTTTAGTTTATCTATCAATTTCTCAAATAGCTTTATCTTTAATAGCTGTAAGCGTAAGTGGTAAAGTTATAGATTTTGTTTATTCTTATAAAAACAAGGATCTTATAAATGTTTAATATATATAGGCTGTATTAATTATTTAATTAATACAGCCTATAATTGTATATATTCATAAAAAAAACACTATGAATGAGTCCATAGTGTTATCTTTTATTTTCAAAAATAGTCTTTGTTGTATCTAAGTCTTTAGCTATACATCTTTGACTATTTACTCTCTCTAATGCAAGTATTTGTTTTGAAACTCCATTTAATAATATTGATAATTTTTTAAACATATTTAATTTCCCCTTTCGATTTACATACTGTATACAATATACTGTATATCATTTTAGGAAAAAAGTCAAGTTTATTTTCCTAAATAACTCTTTACTCTATTTCTTAAAACTTTAAAATATAAAAAAAGAAACCTATTAACTTAGGTTTCTTTTTTTATATTACACAATAATACTTGTTTAGTATTACAGCTCTTATCGATTCATATTTTATATTATCAGGTAATTGCTTTTTAATATTGCTAACTTTTTCAATACCTTCTTTTTCACATACATTAAGTATCATTTCTTTTTCATCATCAGTATAATATTTTTGTAAATCTATATTATTGTAATCTATTACTTGACCAGCTTTTATCATATCTGTTATATATCCTAATATGGTAGACACTGATACTTCTAATTCTTTAGCTATAGTATCTAAATCTTGATTTTCTCTTATCATATCAATAGCTATTTCTTCATTACTTCTACTATCTCCATCTATTATTACCTTCATTCTTTTTTTGTCTACCCATTGATTAGATATTTTATTTTCATCTATATACGTTAAGACTATATCTAAAATCGAATCCCCATATTTGTCTACTTTTACAGGTCCAAAACCACTTATATCCTTTAATTGATCCTTGTCAGTAGGATATCTTCCACTTATTTCTTTTAATGAATTTTTAGATATTACCATAGATGGCAGAATTTTTTCTTTTTTAGCTAATTCTTGTCTTTTTATATATAATTTTTCATATAAATCATTATTTGTTGTAACCTCTATAAAGTTTAATTCACTAGTATTAGTTTTAGAACTATTTATAGGTTTTATATTATGTTCTTCTACATATCTTAATATAATGCTTTCAAATATATTCCCGTATTTTTCATATTTTATTTCTCCAACTCCCGAGATATTTAACATAGATTCTTTGTTGATAGGATACTTACTAGCCATAACTTTAAGAGTACCATCTCCAAAGATCATATAAGGAGCAACGCCTTCTTCTTTTGCTATATTAAATCTAGTTTGTTTTAGAAGCTCATATAACTCATTAGATACTTCTAGGTTTTTAGATACTTTACTTTCTTTAAATTCTACCTTTATTTCACCTTTTATGACTTTCATAGAATTTTCATTTAGCTTTATAGTAGGATATGTACCATCTATAGAGTCTATAAATCCATGTGATATTAATGTATTTAAAAATGTTTTGAGCTCATCTTGAGAGTAAGTTTTCAGTATTCCATAAGTAGATAAACTGTCGAATCCAAATTGAATGACTTTTTTGTTTTTAGATCCCCTTAATACATCAATAATCATAGTTAATCCAAAACTTCTTTTCATTCTAGCAATACAAGATATAACTTTTTGGGCATCTAATGTTTTATCTATTATTTCACCTGTATCTAAACAGTTACTACAATTTCCACACTTATCTTCAAAAGCTTCTCCAAAATAATTTATAATACTCTTTCTATAACAATCATTACTATATATTAAATCAGACATTTCTCTAAGTTTTTTATATTGTATATTTTTTCTACCTGGATTGTCCGTTCCAACTTCAATTAAATATTTTTGTATATGTAAATCCCCAGGTGTAAATAGTAAAATACATTCACTTTTTTCACCATCTCTACCTGCTCTACCTATTTCTTGGTAATAATTTTCTATACTTTGAGGCATATTATAATGTACTACATATCTTATATTAGGCTTGTCTATACCCATTCCAAAAGCATTAGTAGCAACCATTATACTAATACTATCTTTTATAAACTCTTCTTGATTAGATTTTCTTTCTTCTATTCCAAGGCCGGCATGATATCTTGATACACTATAACCTCTTTTACTTAAACCTTCATATATCTTATCTACTTCTTTTCTTGTAGCAGCATAAATTATACCACTCTCATTTTTATGATTTTCTATGTATTGTAATAAATAAGTATTTTTATTAGAAGACTTTTCTATAGTAATACTTAAGTTTTCTCTATCAAATCCTGTAATAAATAGTTTAGGATTTTTCAATGTTAAAAGATTTATTATATCATCTCTTACTTCAATAGAAGCTGTAGCAGTAAAAGCTGTTATAACAGGTCTAATATCTAAACTATTTATAAAATTAGATATTTTTCTATAACTTACTCTGAAATCATGACCCCATTGAGATACACAGTGAGCCTCATCTATAGCTATTTGACTTATGTCTTTATATCTTATTATATTTGTAAATTCATATGAATCTAGTCTTTCTGGAGCTATATATATAATCTTATATCTATCTTCTTGTATTCCGTTTATAACATTGTTAAATTCATTTGAAGATAGAGAACTATTTATTAAAGTTGCATTTATTCCCATAGCTTTCAATGTATCTACTTGGTCTTTCATAAGAGATATAAGTGGTGATACAACAATTGTTATTCCCTTTAACATAAGTGCTGGTACTTGGTAACATATAGATTTACCTCCACCTGTTGGCATTATAGCAAGAATATCCTCGCCTTTTAAAATTGTATTTATTATATCTTGTTGTCCTTTTCTAAAACTGGTATATCCATAATATTTTCTTAATATATCTAAAGCTTTTATATCCAACTTTTTCTCTCCTAACTATTAAAATATTTTATATTCGACTTAATCGAACTTATGTTCTTGTATGTAATTATTTGTATTTTTTATATTTATATACTTATTTTGGAGGCAAAATAGTTTTAAAAACAAGAAAACTCCTTAAATATGCAAGCATACTCAAGGAGTGTTATATACTATATTATATAGATTATGCTAAAGTAACGTTAGCAGCTTGAGGTCCTCTAGCACCATCAACTATTTCAAAGTTAACAGCTTGACCTTCTTCTAATGATTTAAATCCATCTCTTTGTATAGCTGAGAAATGTACGAAAACGTCATCTCCACCTTCTACAGATATAAATCCAAATCCTTTTTCATTGTTGAACCATTTTACTATTCCTTGTTTCATTATGGAATCCTCCTAAAAATTAAAGCACAATCTTTCAGTACTTCTTTACTATTTATCTTAATAATAGCATATATATTTTTCAAATACAAGCGTTTTACTAAAATAATTGTTTAAAATATTCACTTAATTTGTAATAAGTTTTATCAAATCTTCTTTAGATAACATTTTTATTAAACTTTCATTTTTAAAGTCTTCACTTATAACTTTTTGTATAAGTTCTTTTTTATCTTCTTGTAGTTTTAATATATTTTCTTCTATACTACCTTTTGCAATTAATTTTATAACCTCCACTACATTTTTCTGACCATATCTATGGGCTCTATCTGTAGCTTGATTTTCAATAGCAGGATTCCACCATGGGTCAAAATGAATTACTACATCGGCTGATGTAAGGTTCAGTCCTGTACCTCCTGCTTTTAAAGATATTAAAAATACCTGAATTTCTTCACTTTTATTAAATTTATCTACTAATTCTACTCTTTCTTTTGGATTTGTTCTTCCATCAAGATAGAAGTATTTAATATTTTCTTTTTCAAGTTCAGTTCCTATGTTTTTTAAAACAGATGTAAATTGGGAGAATATAAGCATTTTATGATTATTTTTTATATTTTCATTAACCAATTCATTTAAAACATTAATTTTGCCACTATCCCCATTATAATTTGCTAACTTTATAGATGGATCTAAGCATAGTTGTCTAAGAGTTGTTAAGTAAGAAAGTATAGTTATTTTATCTTTATCAAAATCTGTTTCTTTCATTTTCTCTCTTATATCTTCTACATAAGTTTTATAAACTTTCTTTTGCTCATCTGTCATTTCTACAAAGAACTTCGTTTCTATTTTATCTGGAAGCTGTGATAAAACTTCTTTCTTCATTCTTCTTAACATAAATGGTTGTATTTGTTTTTTTAGATCTCTCATATTATCATGACTTTTCACAAATTTTTCTTGGAATTTACTCTTTGAATATAGATATCCAGGCATAATAAAGTCAAATATAGACCATAATTCTAATAAATTATTTTCTATCGGCGTACCAGTAAGTGCAAACTTTACATTAGCTTTTACCTGTTTTACAGCTTCTGAGTTTTGAGAGTAAGGATTTTTTATATTTTGTGCTTCATCTATTATGCAATAATCAAATACTATATCCTCTAACTCTTTAAAATCATTTTTAAGTATTGTATAAGTTGTAAGTATAACATCTTTGTCTTCAATAGTTTTTAATAGTTCTTTTCTTTCGTTTTTATTACCATGTAAAACTACTACATTTAAATTTGGTGCAAATGTCTCAAATTCATTTTTCCAGTTATATATAAGCGATGTAGGCGCAACCACTATACTTTTCTTGCCTTTTTCAGAAAGTAAAAAAGCTATAGTTTGTATTGTCTTTCCTAGTCCCATTTCATCTGCTAATATTCCACCAAACTTCATATGACTTAAAGTTTTAAACCATTTAAAACCTTGGACTTGATATTCTCTAAGGTTTGCTTTTAAATCTAGTGGTATAGAAACATCCATATCACTTATTGTTTCAAATTTATCTGATACTTCATTTATTTTGTCCATTCCACTTATAAATGTAAATTCATTTTCGTCTATGAAGCTTTTTAAATACATAGAACTAGCACTACCTAAGCTGTAAGATAGCTCATTGTCATCTTCATCTGAAGCTAATTTATTGTTTTCATCAATATTTCTACTTTTAACATCATCTACTAATTCTAAGAATTTAACCATTTTTTCTTCTTCTAAATCTATATAACTTCCATTTCCTAATTTATAATATTTTCTTTTATTTCTTAATGCCCAAAGTATATTTTCTATTTCTTCTTTTTTTATATCATCTATATTAAAGTTAAATTCTAAATAATTTTGTTTATTTAAGTTAAAACTTGCTTTTACATCATTACTTTTATAAACTTTAACTTTTTTTAATTTATCTGAATAATAGATTTCTCCTATTTTTTTCAGTTCATAGATTTCTTCTTTAAAGAATTTATATAGTTCATCCGGAGATAATTTACACATTAATTTGTCTCCGTATCTTTCAAATCCATACGAGCATACTATTTCTTCTATTTCATTTTCTTTTTTAAAATTCCTTATTATATATCCTTTGTTATTATTAGCATCTTCATCTTTATAAACATAATCAATAAAACATGACATACCGTTATTAGATTTATCAAAATAAAATCTTGCATCTAAATTTTTTCTTATTTGCTTTTCTAACTTTTCATCAAGAACTATGCTTTTAGAAGCCCTTTGAAGAACCGGTAATAATCCATTAAATAGTCCATCTGCATCTTGCTTTTTAAAATCTATAATACCATTTTTAGATAAAATATTATGAAATGGTATGTAGTTGTAACACTGTTTATCTGATATAAGATGTATAGTATTGTTAAATAATACTACATCACCTTTATTATTTAAAGTTATGATTTCTTGGCTATTTGAACTTAATGTTAATTTATCCTCAAGTTCATTTATATAAAAAGGTATATCTATATCGTCATTTTGTATAGTGGTTTTATATTCTATATCATCATATGAAAATAATATTTCTTTGTTTTTAAGAGTTAATAAAAATTTCTTTAATCCACTTTCTAATATATTTAAAAATTTTCCATCTACAAGCTTTATATCATTTTTAGATTCTTTGTATACTCTTTGATCTATATTTATATATTCTTCTATTAAGTTAACGATAGATTCATCTTCTTTTGAAAAATAATCTGTTATAGGATTATATTCAAAATCTTTACCATACTTTAGGTTGTTTTTTTCTTTTCTTGCATAAATAAACTCAGGAATACTTTTTAAGACATACATCTTTTCACTACCTATTTTAAATCCAACTTGATAGTATTTACCAATATTGCCTTCTTTTTTATTTATATTTATCTCAAGATTTACTTTTCTATTTTGAGTTAATCTTTCTTTCGCAAGTTTTATAATCTGCTTAGCTGGATCTAATTCTTGTTCTTTTTTCTTTTTATCTAGTTTTTGTTTTTTTATTTGTTTTTGTAACATATCTATATAAAGAAGAAAAGTTGCTACATTATGTTTACATATAAAATTTGCGTTTTCTCCTTCGTTGTTTACAAAGTCCATGCAATTACATTTTGCTTTTATAATTTTTTTCTCTTTTAAATCTATTTCAAGTGCCGTGTAGTGTATTTCATTTGAGAAATCTGCACCTATTATTCCATCAATTGTTAATATTCCATTTTGGATTTGTGGTGTGGCTTGATCTACTATTCCTTTTTTATAGTAAGTGTAACCTCTTGCCCACATAGACTTTTGGGTATTTTCCATTACTATATCTACTAATTCCTTAAGTTGCAACTTTCTCACCTCTCATTTTTTGGACATCTTTTTATTATACCACATTTATCATTTTTGTTTATTAAAAATCACTTTAAAAATTAAAATTAACTTATATAATTAGTTTATTCTTTGAAATATAAATAAGAGCTATTATAAAAAATTCATTTTATAATAGCTCTTATTTATATTTTCATCATATTAATTCATCTGGAGTTGATTTTATAAATTCTAATATTTTTTCAAAAACTTTTTCCTTTTTAGGCCCTAATGTTAAACTATGAGTTGCTCCATCAATCCACATTAACTCTTTATGTTTACTGGCTATTCCATTATATAGAGCATAGGCACTTTCTTTTTTTACTTGCGTATCATTTTTATCTTGTATTATCAGTGTATCTGATTTGATACTTTTTAAACAACTACTAGCAGCTCTTGATGCAAGATGTAGTTGGTAAACTGAATGTATAGGAAAAGTGCTATAATGCAACTTGTATTTGCTATATTCATCATCAATTAAATTACTATTAGTTTTCCATCCCGTATATTTTTTGAAATATTTTAATATTCCGCTATACTTTACCCAGCGATTATTAGGTTTAAGAGCACAGGCCAAACATATAAGTTTATCTACATGATAATTAGAAGCTAACATTAATGCTAAAAGTCCTCCCATGGAATGTCCTATAACTACAACTTGTTCACATTCAAATAAAAGTTCTTCATAGGCTTTTTCTACATCACTATACCAATCTATATAAGATACCTTTAAAAGTTCATCATGATTTGTGCCATGCCCACTTAAAAGTATTGAATGAACTGTATAGCCATTATCATTTAAAACTTTAGCTAATGGATACATTTCAGCAGGAGTACTTGTAAACCCATGTATTAACAAACATCCAATTTCATTTCCGCTTAGCTTATATGATTTTTTTAAATCCATAACACTACATCTCCTCCCCTAATGACTTTATAAATTACACTTAAAATTTAATATCGATTTCCTAATTGATTTAATTATAACATTCATTCTATTTTCTTACAATTTTATACTTACTAACATATTTAGGTTTATTTTTTATATATATTTAGTTTTAATATAAAATTAGACTATATTAAATAATATTTAACATAGTCTAATTTTATCTATTTAATATGCTTTTTTAAAATTTTAGATATAGGAACTCCAATTATAATACCTATAACTATTTGAGTTATGTTTCCTGGTATAGACGACATAGCTTGTATGTAATTTCCATACAATATCATCTCTGTTACAAAATAGCCAAAAATCATCCATACCCCAGATAAAATTATAGCAAATATGTTAGTACTTATATCATTTCCTCTTTTATTATTTGACCAGGAAACTTTACCTATTATATATCCCATTACACCTCTAATAATAAATGTAAATGGTGCCCATATTGCCCATTCTGACAATAAATCAAATAGTCCCATACCAAAAGCCCCAGCACATGCTCCCTTTTTCTTTCCAAATACGATAGATGATATAAATAACATAGTATTCCCTAAATGAACTAATCCTCCATTAGAAGCTATAGGTAATCGTATATTTATAAATCTTGTGGCTACAAATACTAGAGATATAAGCAAAGCAGTTTCTACCAAATCCCTTGTTTTAAATTTTTGATTAATTTTACTTGTCCCCTCCACTTAAATAGTCCCCCTTTTAAATATTAATTGTAATGTTTGTTAAATAAACTAACTAAGCATTCTCTGCTTTGAAAACCTAAAGCTTTTAGGCTTTTATCTAAGACATTTAATATGTATATTATTTTATTTAAATTAGCATTTTCCCCCATATGCCCTATTCTTAATAATTCATCTGCATATTCTCCCAATGAAGTACCTATAACAGTATTGTATTTTTCTAAAATGTGTTTAGTTAGGTTTAATGCCCCTATGTTTTTTGGAATATCTATAGCTGTTACTGTATTTGAGTATCCATCTTCTAAAAATAATTCTAGTCCATACTCTAATAAAGCTTTTCGCGTAGCATTAGCGACTTTTTCATGTCTACAGATTACATTATCAATACCTTCCTCTACAATATTATCTAAAGCTTTATCTAGACTTAAAATGTCACTAATAGGCATTGTATATGGGAAATATTTTTTTTCATAGTAATCATCCCATATTGATAAATTACAGTAAAATCCAATCACATTGCTTTTTCTATTTTTTATAACAGATTTAGCATCATCACTGATAGCAACAATGGTTAATCCGGGTTGAGCTGATATTGCTTTTTGTGATCCTCCAAGTGCTATATCTATTTTCCATTCATCTACTAAAATTCTTTCACCTACCATGGCTGCAACAGAATCTACCACAGTAAGTATGTTGTATTTTTTTAACAGTGGACATATTTTACTTAAATCATTTAATACTCCTGTAGGTGTATCACAGTGTACTATCGTTGCATATTTAAAATTGTGATCTCTTTCTAAAAAATCACTTAAAGAGTTTATATCTATATCTTTTTTATGGGATTGGCTAAAAAGCACAGCTTCTCCCCCATACATTGTTACAAAATCTTCAAATCCTTTTCCAAATACCCCATTATCTATAACTAAAACCCTATCACCTTTTTCTGTTAAAGATGCACATGCTGCTTCAAGTCCTAAAATACCTTCTCCACTCAGTATGTATACACTATTTTGAGTATTTATTATTTTCCCCATCTTATCACAAGTATTTTTGTAAAACTCTACAAATTCTATATCTACATCTGGATTTGTAGTACTTTTAGCTCTAGCTTGTCGTACATTTTCTCTAACATTGCTAGGTCCTGGCATATAAGTAATTTTGTTGTTCATAATACTCACTCCCTTTTAAAATAATTTACACCTTGATTGTATATTATTTTTTATTATAATGATACAATTTTAAATTATTTAATAGTTGTATCCATACAATTTCATTGTATTTATTTTGCACAAAAAAAATAGATGTATCCTCATACACCTATTTTTAGGGTTAATGTTTGTTTTTAGGGTTGTAATATTAATCATTTGGGAGGTATTTATCCTATATCTAAATATTACTAGTTACTTGTGAATTTTGTATGAAATTAATATGAAAAATATTGAAATTTATATAATCTTACTTTTAATATTTAGTATGGCAATGTAGATTTATATATATTGAATTTACAATTATCAGTTATTTCTTTGCCATCTGCTACTAAATATTTGTCTATATCTCTTACTCTAACTATGTCTCCATTGAGTGTTTTTATTATTATTGTATATTTTTCTATAGCTTCCCATTCAAATCTAGTAGCATCCTCTATATTTATAATATCTGCAACTAGGGTTTTATCATCCGCTATCCTTATATAATATCCCTTAATAGTTTTTATAACTGCACTTCCATCTAAAAATTGTAAAATAGTAAATTCTTCATTATAAGTTTGATTAAATTCTGTAGCTGATAAATAAGATCCTCCACCATCTATAGCTGTTACAAATTTTTGTTCTGATAAAGATATTATAACCATATTATCATTTACAATTTTAGTAACCTCTTTAATTTTAAAAGACGTTTTTTCATTTTGTGATTTCGAATCTGAAATTAACTCTCCATCTTTTTTTACTTCTACATAATTCCCATTTTGATCTCTTAGCGCTATTTCTTTTGAATTTATAAATATTATGCTAAATATAGATGCACTAAGTTTATCTACAGCTGTTGCAGCTAATGTGTTGCTTTTATTATTTACCTCTACATAGTATCCATCTTGAGTTTGAATTATCACCGTTTCATCTCCATTATCAACTAATATAAATCGATCTGATAATTCGACAGTATCTTTTATTGCTACCAACTTATTATTTTCCCCATATACAGATACATACTTATTATTGTAATTAGATTTTATAGTAACTAATTTTTGCTTTTCTTCACTTAAATCTCTTAATATTTTTTCATAAGTAT
The DNA here is from genome assembly GCF_051657365.1 of Paraclostridium sp. Taxonomy (NCBI): domain Bacteria; kingdom Bacillati; phylum Bacillota; class Clostridia; order Peptostreptococcales; family Peptostreptococcaceae; genus Paraclostridium; species Paraclostridium sp. The sequence goes on along the minus strand of NZ_JBOFKN010000152.1, from coordinate 209 downwards.
CTTTTTTTATTATTCCTTTTTTATATAAATCATTGAAATAAATTAAGCGTGTGTTATTTTTTTTCATACATATCCCCCCTATATAAATATATAAATTGACCATATTTTAATATATGTTACAAACTTTAATTTTATATTATGTCCAAGTAATAAAAATCAGTAGTAATAAAAACAACCCAAATTTTTATTTTGGGTTGTTTTTATTACTA
>NZ_JBOFKN010000151.1:0-13549 GCF_051657365.1 Paraclostridium sp. | reverse complement strand
ATTTCATGTTAAGTACTTACTTGACTATATTGATAATGTTTCCAAAAGAATTTACTAGCAATATAGTTTTAGGGTTAATAGGTATGGTTGTATGTTACTATTTAAATATAAAAACATTAATAACTATAATTGCAAATCCTCACAATGTTAGATCTATAAAAAATGAAAAAAATGGATATTCGAGAATTATAATTGCCTCAATTCTAATTTTAATAATGTTAATAATAAATTTATATTTAATTGTATGCTTAGTAAATGGATTAGAGATAGGAGCATTTGCTAATGCAAAAGACAATTTTGATTTATTTTATTATACTGTAATAACATTTACAACTATTGGATATGGAGATATAATTCCAATTACTATACTAGCAAAAATAACATCTATGCTAATATCTATAACTAGTGTAGTTTGTTTAAGTGTATTTTTAAGTAGTATATTATCATATAAAGATGAATTATCTAAAGATTAGATAATTCATCTTTTTTTTATTTATACTGAATCTTTTCTATAAACTTTCTTTTTTATAACAATAGTATTTTTTCTTTTAAACAAACCATCTAAATAATTATAATAAGTTCCAGGAGTAATTATACCATTTACAGCGATTAGATCTAAGCCAGCTGAACCAACTATAGTATCTGCTAATCTAACACAGTTAGAAGTTAAAGTGAAATATGTTTTAAAATATCCTTGTTTAAATTTATAAAAAGTACACTTTGTAGCCAAATACATTAAATTTGTTTCATCTGTATATCTTTTATTAGGATTATTTTGTATATCACACTTCCATTCAAAACAATTTGATTTCATTTTCTCTATTGTGGTTTTTATAGCTTTATGCTGAGCAGTATTTAGTGCTAAAGTAAAACCTATTAAAGACCTATTACATTGAGTAGTTAAAAATTCTATGTATTTACTGGTATCTGCTTCTACCAATACTCCATCACTTATAAGTGTAAATAATCTGTTAGAACTACTATCATAAGTTCCATAAGAATATGTTATATTTTCAAAAGATATATCTATATGACCAAATCCATTTGCACAATTTGGAGCTAAATGAATAAATATATCTACGGTAGAATAAGCAATGTCTTTTATATCAGAGTCTTTTTTTTCAACAAAAATATTTTTATTTGGATTTATTTTTATAGATTCATTTATTTTTTCAAGCAAATGCTGAGGTATAAAAGCTGCATACAATATAGGCAATCCGATTCTTATTTTTCTTTTGAATTTATCTGGAAGTATATCCTCATAAGAAATTTCTTTTAGAAAATCAGCAAATAAAGTAAATGAATATAAAATTATGTATATACCAGCTATTTTAGCTACGATATACATATACTCTTGAGGATGAAATATTAAAATTATACTAAATATTAAGGATAAAAAACTAACAATAATACCCCTAATCCAACCTTTTACTTTATTTTTAAAAAGTACAGTAGCGGCAATAAATCTTGCTATAAAATTTAAAAAAGCATAAATACCAATTATCCTAACTATGGATATTCCTAAAAATATAGGATTAAAGTTTATAAATATAGCAAAAATCATATAAAATATACCTACAATTATTTTACTTAATAACCTATGGTTTTTATTAAAAACATAGGTTAAGATAGATGAAATTCCTAGAACTATAAATATAATAGAAATTATATCTAGTGTTATGTTTGCTATAAATTTAAATTGGAATAAAACGACTAGACCTAAAATAAATGATGCAAATGCTGAAAATAATATAGTAAAGGGTGATATGGTTTTTATAGTCATATAAAAAGCTCCTTTGATGTAATATGATAAAACAAATTATAACATTAAAATAAAAATAAATACAAATTTATAAAAATATATTTAAGGTTTATTTAAGAAAAATTTAAACTTCAGTTTATAGACTGTAATTCTAATCAAATATAGAATATTAATATAGACATGAAGGAGGCAGAAATATGGAATCTACATTTGAAGGAAACTTACTAGGACTGATAGGAGTTAGTATATTAGCAGGGTTAATAAGCTTTTGCACATTAGGTATAGCTACACCCTGGGCGATGTGCATGAAATATAGATGGGAAATAGATAATACTATTGTAGAAGGAAGAAGATTAAAGTTTGTTGGAAATGGAACAGAACTATTTTTAAAGTATATTAAGTGGTGGATACTCACTGTAATAACTTTAGGAATATATGGATTTTGGCTATATATAAACTTAATAAAATGGAGAGTTGAAAATACTGAATTTGAAAATTAATGAGGATTGTTATATCCTCATTAATTTATTTTTGAAATTAAAAAGTTAAAGTTAAAATGTTGTAACTAATTTTGATGATCATTTCATGACAACGTATGCAAAGATAATGTATAATTAACTTATAAAAGACAAAATAAGGTAATTTGGGGGGATTTTTTTGAAAAAACGTATAAAATTAAGCAAAAAACAAGCTATTATTAGCGGGATGGTAATAATAGCTATTTTTATAGGAGGTTTTGTTGTTATAAAGAAAAACCAAAGCAATGCTAATGAGGAGGAAGCTATGGGGGCGACTCCGGAAATATACACTGTACCGGGAAAAGAAAAAATATTTGTAAATGGAAAAGTTGTTCCAGATAAGTATGAAGATTTTTATGTAGATTCAGAGAAGGGGCAATTAGATAGTATAAAAGTAGAAGATGGTCAAAATGTTGAAAAAGGAAATACACTGTTTACTTGTAAAAATGAAACAGCTATAGCAGAAATAGAAGATTTAAAAGAACAAATAAAAACTAAAGAAAATGAAAAGAAAAATGCACAAGAAGACGAAGTTAAAAAAACTATAGATACAGAGATTGCAACATTAAACAAACAAATCAAGAAACTTGAGGGTAGCGCATATCAAACAGTATATGCACCATTTAGTGGAAAAGTATATATAAATGAACAAAGAGCAAATGCAGAACAATCACCGGCACTTATGACATTAGAAACAGCAGAGTTTTATATAAAAGGACAAGCTAGTGAACAAGATTTATCAAAGATAAATATAGACCAAGAAGTAGAAGTGTTAGTATATTCAACAAAAGAAAAGCTTAAAGGTAAAATTTCATCAATAGGTGAAAGGCCATCAACAGACCAAAATGGATCGGAAATGATGGGTAATCAAAATTTATCGTACTATGATGTGAAAATAAGTTTTGTAGAAAATCAAGATTTAACAAAAATTAAAAATGGATTCCATGTTCAAAATACTATAGAAGCATCTAATAATAAAATAAAAGTACCATATACTGCACTAATGCAAGAAAATGAAAAAAGATTTGTATATAAAGTAATAGACGGAATTATATATAAACAAGAAGTAAAAGCTGAAGAAGTTACAGATGAATTTGCAATAATAGTTGAAGGTGTAGGCGAAAATGATGAAATAATTAGATATGCAGACAATGAAACTATAAAAGAAGGGGAAAGTATTTATCCTGCAGAAGAAACTGAAATTGAAGGCGAGGTAAAATAATTTGGGGAAAGTAATACAACTTAAAGGTATTCAAAAACATTACAAAGTAGGTAAAGATAAATTGCATGTTTTAAAATCTATAAATTTAACTATAAATCAAGGTGAATTTGTAATGATAATGGGGAAATCGGGAAGTGGAAAAACTACTCTTTTAAATATATTAGGATTCTTAGACAAGTTTGATGAAGGAGAGTACTTATTTCATGATAAAAATGTTACAAATTTAAATGAAAATAGACGTTCAGAATTTAGAAATACGAATATAGGTTTTGTATTTCAGCAGTTTAATTTAGTGGATACGTTAAATATATATAAAAATGTTGAATTACCAATGGTATATAACGGTAAATATTCAAAAATAGAAAAAAGATATAGAATAGAAAAAAACTTAGAAACGGTAGGTTTGTTAGAGAAAGCTAAACAAAAACCACTACAATTATCAGGTGGGCAGCAACAGCGTGTTGCTATAGCTCGTGCTTTAGTAAATGATCCTCAAATTATATTTGCAGATGAACCAACTGGGGCACTAGATAGTGAAACTGGAATTGAAATAATGGAACTTTTAAAAAATCTAAATAAACAGGGTAAAACTATAATAATGGTTACACATGATGTAGATTTAACTGAATATGCTACGAAGCTTATAAAATTAAAAGATGGCATTATAGTAGAGGAGGTATAGCTATGAATTTGATAAAAAATGCTTTAGCTAATTTAAAAGCACATAAGTTACGTGTTTTTGTAACTTTAATATGGATAATCATAGGTATAACCTCTGTAATAGTAGTAACTTCTATTGGGGCAGGACTTGAAGTTAAAATGGCAGAATCTACAGATAAAGTTAGCAAGAAAAAAACTACTATAAGATTTGAACCTACTAATTATAGTATGATGGATTTTTCTGTATTTTTACAGCCATTTACAAGACAAGATATAGAATCTATATCTTTTATGGAAGGTGTACAAATGGTTGGACCAACTAGTGATGAACATGAAATGAGTGGATCTTATGGATATGAAGCATTTGTGGATAAAAAAACTACGTATATAGATTTAACTGCATATAAAGATGATAAAAAACCAGAGATTATGTATGGTAGAGATTTTACTTATGATGATGATGAGCGAAAAGTTGTATTAATAACTATGCAAAATGCAACAGATTTATATGAAAATCCTGAAAATGCTATAGGGAATGGAATAAGTATTGATAGTGATATGTATGAAGTAGTTGGAGTTTTAGCAGATGCTCAACCAGAGAGTCCAAATCAAATGAATATGATGTATGGTATGGGAGATATGGGTTATCAAACTGCATTAATGCCTAAAAAGGTATTTGATAAATTAGTTAATAAGTACAACTATACAAATAATGAAATACAAAGTATAGATATACTAGCATCCCCAGGATATGATGTATATGAAGTTGCGAATAATATAAGTATGAAGTTGCAAGAGTTACATCCAGATTTAGATGGAACTTATATGACAGAAGAAATGGATAGTACATATATGGAACTTGAAAATATGACTTCGAGCATAGATAAATTTGTAAATATTATTACACTTGTATCTTTATTTGTAGGAGGTATAGGGGTTATGAATATAATGTATATGTCTGTAGTTGAAAGACAAAAAGAAATAGGTATAAGAAGAGCTATAGGTGCAAAACCAAGAAATATAATGCTCCAATTTTTAATAGAAGCAACATTTATAACTATAATAGGTGGTATATTAGGAATGATTGTAGGAATTATAGCAGTTAAATACATATCAACTATGCTACCATTTAAAGCTATACTGTCAGTAAAAGGTTTTATATATGCATCAGCAACATCAATATTAACTGGAATAATATTTGGATTAATTCCAGCTTTTAAAGCATCTAGATTAGATCCTATAAAGGCTATCCAAAAATAAATTATTAGGAATAGAAAAGTCTCAGTTTATTGATTGAGGCTTTATTTTTGTAAAATTAGATGAGAAAATAAATATTAATTTTACTTTTAACTAAAATGAAAATTAATTTAATATTTTAAAAATACGAAAAAATAGAAATATTATATATTATAAATCTATCATTGATTTAATTTTAACATAGGAATATAATAATGACATAATAAATTTTCCTATATTTAACTTTTAATATTTGTCATGTTGGTAATCCTAATTATGAGGTGATTTAACATGAAGGAAAACAATATCAAAAGAAATATTAAAAGTGAGAGTTTAGAAGAGAAAAAACAAAGAATAACTTCTATTGTAAACTCAATATTAAACGAAAGTACAAGCAAATCTGATCCAGATGGACACTATACAGGATGTCCAAAAGGAAAAGCAATTAAGCCAATACAAGATGTTGATGATTTATAGGAAATTAAAAAATTACACCTAGGAAGGAGCTTTCTTATGATTTACACAACAGAAATCACAAACATGTGTAAAATAAACAAAGGCCCTAATCATGGACCAGCACCAATACCGGAAGAAGGTAAATGGGTAAAAGCAACACAAATAACAGATATATCAGGATTAACGCATGGTGTAGGTTGGTGTGCGCCTCAACAAGGAGCATGTAAACTTACATTAAATGTAAAGGATGGAATAATACAAGAGGCTTTAGTTGAAACAATAGGATGCTCAGGAATGACTCATTCAGCTGCAATGGCATCTGAAATACTTCCTGGAAAAACTATACTTGAAGCATTAAACACTGACTTAGTATGTGATGCTATAAACACTGCTATGAGAGAATTATTCTTACAAATAGTATATGGTAGAACTCAAACTGCATTCTCAGAAGGTGGATTACCAGTAGGAGCTGGACTTGAAGACTTAGGAAAAGGACTTAGAAGCCAAGTTGGTACTATGTATGGAAGTTTGGAAAAAGGACCAAGATACTTAGAAATGGCAGAAGGATATATAACTAAGGTAGCTTTAGATGAAGATAATGAAATAATAGGATATGAATATGTTCACCTTGGAAAAATGATGGAAATGGTGGCTAAGGGTATGGAAGCTAATGAAGCACTAGAAAAAGCTAAATCTACATATGGTAGATTTGACGAAGGTGTTAAAGTTATAGACCCAAGACATGAATAATAAAAAGGAAGGTGAACAGTGATGGCTTTATTTGAAAGTTATGAAAGAAGAATAAATCAAATAACTCCTGTACTTGAAAAATACGGATTTAACTCTATAGAAGAGTGCAGAGAACTATGCAATTCAAAAGGATTTGATCCTTATCAAATAGTTAAAGATACACAAAATATAGCTTTTGAAAATGCTTGTTGGGCATATACTTTAGGAGCAGCAATAGCTATAAAAAAAGATTGTAAAAAAGCATCAGACGCAGCTGAAGCTATAGGAGAAGGATTACAAGCGTTTTGTATTCCAGGTTCTGTTGCAGATGATAGAAAAGTAGGACTAGGTCATGGTAACTTAGGTGGAATGCTTTTAAGAGATGAAACTAAGTGTTTCGCGTTCCTAGCAGGACATGAGTCTTTTGCAGCTGCAGAAGGTGCTATAAAAATAGCTGAAAAAGCTAATAAAGTTAGAAAAGAAGATTTAAGAGTTATATTAAATGGATTAGGAAAAGATGCTGCTTATATAATATCTAGAATAAACGGTTTTACATATGTTCAAACTGAGTTTGATTATTATACTGGAGAATTAAAAGTAGTTAGAGAAAAAGCTTTCTCTAAAGGTGATAGAAGTAAAGTTAAATGTTATGGATGTGATGATGTTAGAGAAGGTGTTGCAATAATGCACCACGAGGGAGTAGATGTTTCTATAACAGGAAACTCAACTAATCCTACTAGATTCCAACATCCAGTAGCAGGTACTTATAAAAAAGAATGTTATCAACAAGATAAAAAATATTTCTCTGTAGCTTCTGGTGGAGGTACAGGAAGAACTCTTCATCCTGATAATATGGGTTCAGGTCCTGCTTCTTATGGTATGACTGATACTATGGGAAGAATGCACTCTGATGCTCAGTTTGCTGGTTCTTCTTCTGTTCCAGCTCATGTTGAGATGATGGGACTTATAGGAATGGGTAACAATCCTATGGTTGGGGCTACAGTTGCAATAGCTGTTGCTGTTGAGGAGAGTTTTAAGTAGGTTTATTTAGGCCGCGATGGTGTTGATAGTTGTTTCTTTCACACGACAAACTGCGTTTGTAAGTGTTTCGTCAACAACTATCAACACCACTTCGCTAAAGCTAAAATAAACTTTATTTTGTGTAGAGAATATAGAAAAAAGGTGATAATTGAGTTTACTCAATTATCACCTTTTTATTTTTATAGATTATATTAACTTTCAAATGGAGAGTCAGAATATAGGATGAAGTATCCTTGTGGATATTGACATACTGGACATGCTTTTGGAGCGTCTTTTGATGTATGTACGTGTCCACAGTTTAGACATATCCATTTTTCTTCATTAGTGCTTGAAAATAATGTATTTGATTCCATTTTGGTTGCAAATCTACCAAATCTATCTCCGTGAACTTTTTCTATTTCAGAAATTTTTTCAAAGCTATTAGCTACAGCTATAAAACCTTCTTCTTTTGCTACCTTTCCAAATTCTTTATAAATTTTATCCCATTCCTCATATTCATGTTCTTGAGATGTTTTTAGTGTTTTTACTAAATCATCATATATATCTACCGGATATGCAGTATCTATATTAATAGCGTTTCCTGACAATTCTTTTAAGTGCTTGTAAAATACCCAAGCATGAGCTTTTTCTTGGTCTGCAGTATAATCGAATACTTGGTGTATTACTTCTAGTTTTTGAGCTTTAGCAAGAGATGATCCGAATGTATATCTATTTCTAGCTTGACTTTCTCCTGCAAAAGCTCTCATTAAGTTGATTTTAGTTTGACTATCTTTTAATAAATTCATAAGTTTCCTCCATAAAAAATTATTATTAATAGTATTTACCAAATACGAAAGGATATGTAATAGAAAATATCTATAGTGAGAAAGTAATATTTATAAATGTAAAATGAATTGATATAATAAAAGCAAAGGGGGTATTATTTTGGAACTAACTTCAAGTGAATATAAATTAGATGAACAGAAATTAAAAGTAATACATGAATATAGGCTATATTTAAATTCTAGTTTTAATTGGGAATATAGACATCCAAAAAATAAATATCAGCCTGTTGAATATTTTTCACAAAGATTTGCTTTTAAGCATTCAGCACTTGCCATGATTTTTCAAATACATAAACTTTGTTTTGCTAAGATAAAGTATTTTGAAAATAATTTGAATGATTTTACACCATACTCATATTCCTTTAAAGATGGATTTAAAGAGTGTGAAATGTATAAAGTCCAGTTTTTATATCATAAATATAGCAAATATATGATAGGTATCTCTGATTTACAAAACATAAAAGACATAGAGGAATTTAAAATTTTTTGTAAGCATTTAGATAGCTTTAAGAGTTGACTTAGCTTATTAAAATCATCGGTGATGATGAAAAAATTAAATATATTTAATTAATATTAAAGGGAGTAGCTAACTCTCTTTTTTTATTAAAACTTTTAATTTTAATAAAAAATGATTGTTAAAATATTAATAAAAAAATAATTATAAAATAGTGGTAGAAAAAACAATGAATTGGGTATAAATTAAAATAAAACTTAAAGGTAAAAAGCTTATATATGGAAATATTCCAATTATTGCTTTTAAAACTGTAGAAACTTAAATGATTTAGTTACGATAGATAATTGTTAAAGTAAAATTATAAAAAAGGCAAACCATTTAATGTAAATTTACTCTAAAAAGAATATGTCCCATATGTAAGCAAAGAGCTATTAAATAGCTTTATTCAAACAAGTATATACAAATATAACATCTTAAGTATAAATATGAAAACTTAGAAATAGGAATAGATATTTTAATATTTATATAAGGTTGAATTGTTTGAAATTAACAACAATATGGGAGGTAAAATATATGGAGGCTTATAAATATTTTTCAGCATCCAAAGGTAAAATGGGTATATTAAGAATATTAACTTCTATAAAAGATGCTTATGTTATCGAGTTTGGGCCAACTTGTATTACTAACTATGAGGTATGTAGTACAATGAGTTTGACAGATGAGAATAAATCAAAAGTAGATTATATAAACATAGAAAATAGTGATATTGTTTCTAAAAGATGTAATAAGCTTGAACAAGCTATAATAGAATTAGATAATGGTAAAAGACCTAAATATCTATTTATAGTTGAATCATGCAAATCTTGTATAATAGGAGAAGATATATTAAATATATGTGCCAATTTAAAGGAAAAAGTACATTCAAAATTATTATTTATAAATGCAAGTAATTTAAATTATGATTATAATAAAGCAATAGAAATAGCATTAGAATTAGCATCACAAGAAATTGTAAAACCTAATGAGAAAAATATAAATAAGTACAATATAATGGGATTTAGCGTGGATAAATATAATTATTTTTCAGATGTAGAAGAGTTACAAAGAATAATGAGTGAGTTATTTAACAAAGATGTTAATTCAATTTTTACTATAAATTCAGATTTAGATCAGATAAAAAATGCAGCAAATGCATCGTTAAATATAGTTGCTAGAAAAGAAGCATTAAAAGCTGCTCAATATATGAAAGAAGAATATGGAATACCATATGTTTATAAAAATTTATATGGGTTTAAAAATATTATAAAATTTGTAGAAACAGTTAAACAAATAGATGGATATGAATTAGATGAAGACAAATATAATAAAGAAATAAATTTTGTAAAAAAACACGTATTTGAAATAAAACGAAAATTTTATTTTTATGAAGAGAGTAAAGATTGTGCAGTTTTTGGCGATTTTGACACGGTATCAGGTATTAGTGATATGCTGAAAGAACTAGGGTTTAACGTGGATAGAAAAGAAGTACTTTATAAAACTAACTGCATTGATGAAGAAATGTTAGGAGATAATTCTGAGTTAGATAGAATTAATTATTTAAATAATAAGGAGTTGTTAATACTTTTAGGAGATGGACCTATAATTGAAACAAATCATAATTCTAAGGTAGATTTACAAATTAGCAATTTGAATTCTTGTAAAGTGAAAAACTATTCAACTATTCCGTATATAGGATTTAGAGGTTGTGTTTATATTATAGATGAAATATTGAAGGTTAAATGTTAAAAAAATAAAAATAGGAGTCTTTTGACTCCTATTTTTATTAATATGTACTAATATGAATTATAGTAATATACTTTGTATTTAGATTTATAGAATAAAATCCACTTGTACTTAAGCACTATTTTGAAAAAAATAAGGATGGAAATAAAAAAAATAAGTTAAATAGTCAACAAATATCAGAATGAATCATAATATAAATTACAGAGGATAAAAGCTCTGAAAATAAATGAAAGGGTGTTTTTTTATATGAGTTGTAAAAATAGTGGATGGAATAACTGTGGATGTTCAGATAATAAAAAGTGGGAAAATGTATGTTATTATAAATGTAAAGATAATGGATGTGGATCTAAAAAGTGTAAAAAAGAAATAGAAGAAACTAAAGGACTTATAGATGATGGTAGAGATAAGAATAATGATTTAGGTAAAGACTTAAAAGATGCATTAGATAATCAAAAATATGCTAAAGATGCAGTAAAAGGAATAGAAGATAATATAGATAACTTAGCTAAAAACTTAGAAGATATTCAAAAAGCTTTATTAAATGCAGCTAAAGACTTAGCTGATATGAGTAAAGACATAGAAGCTGTTATTCCAGCTCAACAAGCTGCTATAGATGATATAAAAGCTGCTAAGGACAAGCAAAAAGATTTAAAAGGAATATTTGATGATATAGATAATTCATTTGAAGATACAATTAAATGTTTAACAGAAAAAGCTGGACATCCAATATTAATACCTTGGGATGATGAATGTGATAAACCATGTAAGCATGACTGTGAATGTGACTGCTAATAATTAAAAATTAATACCTTGTGTGTATCTGTAAAGATACACACTTTTTTTATAAATATAAATATAAATGTGAAGTTAAATGATAAAATACCGAATAAATATAATTAGAGTTGAAAAATGTAGAAAAAACTGTATAATTAATTTGTGATAAAAATTACATAAAAGTTAAAAAGGAGGAATATTTTGAAAATTAAAACTATTAAAAAGAGTGTAGCAGCAATGATATTGTCTTCAGTTTTTGTATCTAGCTTATCAATAGCTCACGCTGATGGGTATAAGGTATTTATAGATGCAGGACATGGTGGAAAAGATAATGGGTCATCATATAATGATAGGATAGAAGATAAAATAAACCTTCAAATAGCTAGTAGGGTTGAAGAAAAGCTTAAAAAGCTTGGTATAGATGTAGAGGTAAGTAGAAATAATGATTCATATGTATCTTTATCTCAAAGAACAACAAAGTCTAATTTGTCAGATTCAGATATGTTTGTATCAATACATCAAAATGCAGCCGATGATATTACTGCAAATGGGGTAGAAACATATTATTATAATGAATCAGATAAAGATTTTGCAAATAAGATACAAAAAAACTTGTTACAAAGCACTAGCAGTAATGATAGAGGTGTAAGGAAAGGAAACTTACAAGTTTTAAGAGATAATGAAAAACCAGCAGTACTTGTAGAGTGTGGATTTATATCTAGTAGTACAGAAGGATCTAAACTAAATACTCAAGAGTATCAAGAAAAAATAGCTGATGGAATAGTTGCAGGTGTTAGAGAAAATTTAGGAGTAAAAAACAGTTCAAATATTAAATCTAATAAGAATGTAGCCATTGCGTTAGAAGATAATGTTAATGTTAGAAGTGGAAGAGGTAATACATTTAATACTATAGGAAATTTATCAAAAGGTCAAAAAGTAGAAGTTATAGATACCAAGTTTGGTTGGCACAGAATAAAATTTAATGATAAATGTGGATACGTATCTAGTGTATATGTAAAATAGTCGATAGCAGTGTCTCAAATTGGTTTTAGAAAATCACTTTGAGGCACTTTTTTAATAAATAGTTAGATAATTAAATTAAATTTGTATTTATTGTGTAAAATAATTATTGATATTGTAAATACTTAAGGTTATAATTTAAAAAAATACCAATATAGAGGTGAATCAAATGAGCATGCTAACAAAGTTGGCTTTAATATTAAGTGCAAGTATATGTTTTTTTATTCCATTAGGAAGTCTAGCTTATTTTGTAGCTAAAGATAAAAGATTAATAAAAAGTTTTTTGATAGGAATGATTATATTTTTTATAACCCAAGTAGTTATTAGGATACCTATTATAAATTTAATTTTACCTAATATGGATTGGTATTTAAATATGTCTTCAAATCCTTGGATGTATTCTATATTTTTAGCATTAACAGCTGGATTAGTAGAAGAAATAGGAAGATATGTGGCTTTTAAATATCTATTGAAAAATAATAGAACTTATAGAGATGGTATAGCATGTGGATTAGGACATGGTGGAATAGAAGCTATATTAATTACTGGAATTTCATGTGTTACTGTGCTTATTGGAAGTTTAATAGGAAATGATATATTTATGAATATTTCTCCGTTAGAAGCTTTTGCAGCTGGATTTGAAAGATTATGTGCGATGGTTATACAAATAGGGTTATCTATGATAGTTCTTTATGGAGTTAGACAAAAGAGTATAAAATATTTATTTTTAGCTATATTTGTACATACATTAATTAACCTGCCACTTATAATGTTATTAAAGTGGGGAATTGTAGCAGTGGAAATTTATGTATTTATATGGGCGATTATTTTAGGAATATTTACTGTATATTCTAAAAAAATATATAATAATCAAAAATTAAATTGAAATAAATTTTATTTAAACTGAATCTTCTTTGTTAAGGACATTAGAATATAAAAAAAGCTGATTTCTATATTGAATAGGAGTCAGCTTTTTTTATTCTAATTATATCTATGATTAATTTTAGCTTTAATATGTTCACTAAATGATTCGTATATAAAAGTATCTCTATAGCTACATTTTTAGACATA